>JAYVBR010000400.1:0-13879 GCA_043750395.1 Bacteroidota bacterium
GTTAAAATATAATCCTGAAAACCTGCAAAAATTGAATTCTTAATTAATGATGGGCTAGGAATTGTGTTAGTAATCGCTGAAAATCCTCCTTCAATAACCGAACTGTTATAACCAAAACGAACTATACCATTATCGGCAACGTTTAAAGTTGAATAATTATTGCCATAAAAACAAAATGGAAAACCAATTGGAATATTTGTAGACCAAACATCATCTCCTGTTATTGTGATTGGATTTCCAGCAGAAAATAATCCATCTGGAACATATGAAATTGGTGCAACAACATAGCTGGTAGGGTTTTTAATTTCAGGAAAAGTAGCAGTTAATTGTACTTTTTTTGGTGGTACAAATAAATAATTACAATCAATATTGATTTGTGGACTTTGAGAAGTGTTAGTATTACCATTTTGGTCAGCAATAGTAACAACTTGTGCATTTAAATTTAATAAGTTAAATAACAAAAAAAGAGTTAGTATTAGCGTAATTTTTTTATTCATTGTTTCGATTTTGATTGATTGAAACAAATATAAAATAAAAAGTTAAACCATTGATTTTTAGTCGATGAATGGTTATTTTTTACGATAAAGTGATTTTTAATAAAAACTAAAAACTCCTAAAAATAATCTTAGGAGATTTAAAAAAATTATTCTTCTAATAAAATCTGATTTCTTAATAAATCTTGAAAATCTTCGCGTTCCCGAATAAGTTGACCTTTTCCATCTTTCCATAAAACTTCGGCTGGTTTGTAGCGTGAATTATAGTTTGATGCCATCGAGAAACAATAAGCACCAGCGTTTCGAAAACACAAAACATCGCCTTCGGTAATTTCGGCAATTCGTCGATTTTGTGCAAATGTATCTGTTTCACAAATATAACCAACAACTGTATAAAAACGTTCTTTGCCTTTAGGTTTTGTAATATTTTCAATATGATGTTGCGAACCATACAACATTGGACGAATTAAATGATTAAAACCTGAATCAACTCCTGCAAATACTGTCGATGTTGTTTGTTTGACTACATTAACGGTTGCTAGAAAATGTCCAGCTTCGCTAACCAAAAATTTTCCTGGTTCAAATGCTAATGTCAAATCTCGACCATATTCTTTTTCGAATTGGTTGAAACGTTTTGACAATTTTCTCCCTAATTCTTCAATATCAGTTTCGATATCGTCTTTTTTATATGGCACTTTAAAACCTGAACCAAAATCTAGAAAGTCTAAAAATTTAAAATTTTTGGCAGCATCAAATAAAATTTCGGCTGCATACAAGAAAACTTCAATATCTAAAATATCTGATCCTGTGTGCATGTGAATTCCGTTAATGTGCATTCCAGTATTTTCGACAATTCGAAGAATATGTGGCATTTGATGAATCGATATTCCAAATTTTGAATCAATATGTCCAACCGAAATATTGGCATTTCCACCAGCCATAACGTGTGGATTTAATCGAATGCAAACGGGAATGTGTGGATATTTAGCCCCAAATTGCTCTAATATTGATAAGTTATCAATATTTACTTGAATGTTTCCGTAACCAATTGCTTGTTCAATTTCTTCGATAGAAACTCCATTTGGCGTAAAAATAATTTGCTCAGGAGCAAAACCGGCATACAATCCTAATTGCACTTCTTGAACAGAAACCGTATCAAGATTAGCTCCAATATTTTTTAAAAACTGCAAAACACTTATATTTGACAAAGCTTTACAAGCATAATTCAATCGCAATCTTTGTACTTTCGAAAAAGCATTGCTTAATCGATTAAATTGAAATTCTATTTTCGAAGCATCATAAACATATAAAGGTGTTTCGAATTCGTTGCCAAGTTGTAATAAATTTTTTGCTAACATTATTTTTTATTTTTAGCGAAAATAGGTTAGATAATTTTGAAAAGCAATAGTTCTAAATTTTAATCTAAATTGCTAAAAAATATTTTATTTTTAATATTTTAAAAGTAGTAACTAAAAAACAACAATTCCTACTTTTCTATCTCTAATTCCAAACCATTATTCCAAATTTTGTTTTGATTGTCGTAATATAAATAAGCCGATGAGGCAACTGCTTGATAATTTCCTGGAATAATTGCCTTTAAATCCAAATTAATTTTTTTAATTTCAGATTGCGCCAAATCTCTGAAATAAAGTACCAATTCGCTACCAAAAATTTCGTAATAATCTACTATTTGTTTATCGATTAATTCTTTTAATTGCATCGGTTCGACCATTGTTCCGCCTGGAATTCCGATTTTAACAATTGGATTAAAAATGACATTTTTTGTTTTATTTTTAATTTCAATTTCTAATCTTGCGGTTTCGCTTAACCTTACTTTTGATTGTAATAATTTAGTTGATAAACCGACTTTGCAAAGTTCTGAATTTTGAGGCAACAATGTTTTGTAATTTATATATAATAAATATGGAATTTTTTCGCCGTCTTTTATTTTTAAATCAAAATTGTTTTTGCCTTCATTTATATTTTTAATTTCCTGAATATCAATATTTCCTGAATTGTCTGTTATAGAGCTGTCAATTATTAAATCATTGATTTTAATGGTAATATCTCCATTTAACTTATCAGATTTAGCAATTTTAGCATAAGTTGTTATTGCTTTTAACGCCAATGCTGTTGCTTGCGTTGATCCAAATCCGTACGATGTTTTCGATGCATTTATATAATCTAATGCGTTTATAATTTCTAAAGTAATTTTGTTTTCTTTCAGCAATGACAAGGCATATAAAGCAACCAATTCGACACTTAACGATTTGCCATAAGTGCTCACAATTGACTGTTCAGCGTCAATATTTGCGAATTTTTTTTTATTAATTTTTTTACTAAAAATAGTATTTAATTCATTATATCTGTCTTTTTTATTCAAATTAAATGATGCCATAGCACAAAGTGCAACTCGATATAAATCTTGACTTCTAATGGCTTCGTTGTAAGCTGTTTCGTACTCTTTGTCGAAAGATTTTTCACCAATTTCTGATAAAACATAAACCAAATAAGCATTGTTAACTTCGTATTTTATATGCGATAATCCATATCGACCTTGATTTAATTTGAATCCGCCTTTGTCATCTTTTCGAGAATATAACCATTTTATTGTTCTGGTTTCTAAACTTTTATCAATTTCAATAAATTCTTTCATTTCATTGAATTGCAATAATCCGTAAGCTGTCAATGCTTCGTGACCAGGATTTCCGCCATACCATTCGAAACCGCCATCTTTCGATTCATAATTTTTAAGTTTTTGATAGCCATTTTTCAAGAAACCTAGTGCTTTTGCTTTAAAATCATTATCTAATTTGCCTTGATTTAGCAATTGCAAAGCCATAATATTCGGATAATTAGATGATGAAACCTGCTCGAAACAACCCGAAGGTTCGCGCAACATATCTTTTAGACCGTCAGAGATTGCTGCAAACGGATTGTTAAATAATTTGAATCCAGATTGAATTGAATTGGGCATCACATTTTTCAAATCGAATGTTTCAGTTTTAGAATTAGATCCTGAAATATCAATCGAAACTGGAAAACCTTTGTCATAAATATCGATTCTTTTTTCGATTTCAGTTCTAAAATTTTCTCCTTTCAATACTAAAAAAATTCGCGATTTTTCGCCTGACTGCTTAATTTCGATTGGCAAATAAACCATTTTAGACTCATTGGCTTTTAATTCAAAATCTAACCGATCTGAATTAGATACAATTTCTTTTAGAGAAAGCAACCTTACATTCAAATTCATTTGTGTGTCTGAATTATTTTTTAATCGCAATGGCAATAAAATTTTATCGCCAACTGTTGCATACAACGGAACTTTTAAATCTGTTTGCAGTGCTTCTGAAACATTAAAAACATAATCATTTTTTCCAACTTCTCCTTTAAATGAAATTCCTTCGGCTAGGATTTTAAATGATGTGTTTTCATCAGAATTATAAAATTCGAAATTAGCAATTCCAAGTTTATTGGTATGAATGGTAGAATTCCAATAAGTACAATTTCTAAAATCGGTTTTTTCGTTGGTTTCGGTTGTGTTGTATTTTGGTATGTAAAAACCTTCTGGATAATTCAGCTTTTTAGAATTTAATTTATTAATAAACTCAAAAGTGTATTTTTTTTGTGGTCCTAAATCAAGTCCATTGGTAACATTCCGACTGTAATTTTTATTTCGAATATTTATAATTATTGCACCATTCATTGCACTTACTCCATAAATTGCTGTTGCAGATGCGTCTTTTAGAACTGTAATAGAACTAATATTATCCGAATTCAAACTAGAAAAAACAGTTGTATTTTCGTTGTTTTCAAGTGGAATTCCATCGACAACAATCAATGGTTGCGAATTGGCACGGTTGCTATAAATAGAGCTATAACCTCTAATAATGACTTTATCTGAACTGCCAGACATACCAGATTGCACTTCTAAACCAGAAACTTTGCCTTCTAAACCACGCAAAAGTTCAACAGCAGTAATTCGCATTGAAGAACTCGTTGCGTTATACGATTTTTTGATTCCGTAACTTGTTACAACACTTTCTAAAAGGTCGTTATTTTTATTTATAGATTCTGATTGTGACTGCAGTTGTTCTTCTTTTCTTTCATTACTCGATGCAATTTCAACATCATTATTATTAATTTTATTTTTAGAATTTGGAAAAATAAAACCGAGTTCTTTTCTTGATATCGAATCGCTAATTTTTATAAAATCTTTATAATCAGTTACCGAATTTTTAATTACCAATTTTTGTTTTTCCTTATTTTCGGTAACCAAATAGGCAATGTTATCATAATTAATTGTTGTAAATCTAAAATAGCCATTTTCATCGCTTTTGGTTTCGTACACTTTTTCTTTATCTGTAAATAACATAACTTTGGTGCTTTTCGATTTGTTATTTTGGTCGGAAACAAAACCTTCTATGTTGGTGCTTTTTTCTGGTTTTAATTGAATTTTTGGATATTGCAAACTCAATAAACTTTGTTGGTTGTATTTGCGCCAACCAATAGTATTTATCAAGTAATCGATAGCTTTTAATCTTTTTTGCAGGTCTATTTTTTCGTCAAAATAAAACGATGGTTCATAGATTTTTCCTTTTAATTCATATCCTAACAATAACCAGCTCAAAATGTTGTGTTGCTTATCATTTAAATAAGAAAGCAATTTATTGTCAACAACTGCAACCGATAAATTAGCAGCAATCGGATTGTCATTTTTATCTTTGGTCGATAAAGTAACTTGGACTTTTTCTCTTGGCAAATAATTATTTTTATCAGTTTTAATGTTAATTTTCAAACCGTTTTGATAGTTTGTAAAAATTAGTTTTTCTGCAACAATTTTGTCATCGACGACCAGCGATAAATTCTGAATGCCAACCGAAAAATCTTTAGAATCGATTTCGAAATCGTTCCAACCTGATTTTAAATCAAGATTAATAGTTTTAAAAACTTCGTTAATGTTTCGAATTAAAATTTTAGATTTCACATCATTTGATGCAAATATTTTAAATTTATTATCTTGATTCGCAATACTATTTATTAAAAAACCAACTGCTAATTGTTTTGGTAATTGGATTGGAATTTCTGATACAAAAGGACTTGTAATTTTTGCGAAATAAGATGTATATGGTTTTGGATTAAAATTTAATTTTCCCATTCCGTCATGAAAACTTTCGAATTTTGTAATTTCATTTCCGTTTTGATCGACGATTATTCCAGAAATATCTAGTGGCAAACCAAAGTCGTTTTTGGCAATAAAAAACAAATTACAATCTTGATTTTCTATAAAATTGCCACTTTCTGGCAAAAATTGCAAATCGACAAAATTCAAATTTATAGGAATCGACTTGGTTATAGATTCTTTAAAATTGTCATAGTTTACCAAAACATTAATTATTCCGTCATTTGAACTTAGGTTTTCTGGTAATTTGAATTGAATTAAAGCTTTTCCGTTTTGATTGGTTTTGCTAGAAAGTGAATCGACTTTTTTTCCAGCAATAAAAATATCATATTTAAAATTATAATTTTTAATTGCTACATTTTCAATACTTTTTAGTTCAAAATCGGCTTCGCAAACTTCGTTTTTGCCATAACCTTTTTTCTTGAATTCTAAATTCATTAGAATTCTTGGTGCAATAATTTTTTGCACAAAAAAAGATTTTTCGCAGCTAGAATCCAATAAAATATTTTGCCATTGGCTGTAAACTTTAAGTTTGTAAATTCCTGATGCAAAATTAGATTTGATTTTGAAACTTCCATCTGCGCTTCCGTTTCGAATTACATAAGTTTGTGTTTCTATTTTTTTATTGCCAGAATCCCAAACATCAACATAAACATAATCGCTATATTTGCTTGGAGAATTATCAGCATTGGTTACATAAATTTTAAAAAAAACAGTTTCGTCGTTTTCGTAAAGTACATTATTTAATTGCAAATAAGTTTTTTCGGATTGATTATTTAAATAAAAATTTTCTAGGTTTTGAATGTCATTTTGAGAAAACAAAAACTGAATAAAAAGTAAATTAAATATTATTAAAAGTTTTTTCATTATCTTGAATTTTTAGTATTTTATTGTTAATGTTATTCCTATTGTTCTGGTTAAAGGTGCGTTAAAATACTCTAAACCAGTTGTTTCGGCAGCATTGAATAGTGAATTATTGATAAAAGCCGATTTGTTTTTAGAAATAATAAAAATGTTAGTTGCGAATAATGAAATCTTGAAGTACAATAATTTTTGTTTAAGATTTTTATCATACGAAATAGAAAAATTATTTAATCTAAAATAACTTGCATCTTCGATATTGTCTTGCGAAAGTCCTGCAATTCCGTATCGAACCCAACGGTTTTTATCGATAGATTGACTAGAATCATAAAAATTTACGGGCTTAATGTTGGCTTCGCCTGATTGATTGACACCTTCAAAAACATAATTTTGAATATTTCTTTCAATTTCGGTTTGTTTAGATTTGCCATAATAATTCAATGCTTGCTGTGTTCCATTCCAAATTTGTCCACCTTGGTGCCAATCAAAATTCAAATTAAAAGTAAAGTTTTTAAATTTAAAACTATTGTCAAGCCCAACGACAAAATCTGGGTTTGGATTGCCAATAATTCTCGGATTTTGGTCTAAAACTGGAAAGCCATCTTGGTCAATAATTAATTCGCTGTTTTGATTTCTCAAATAGCTATTTCCAACAATTACGCCTAGCGGTTGCCCTTCGAAATAACTTTTATTGATATCAGAAAATCCAGCAATTGCTATACTTTTTTGACCATTTTTTATATTTGTTACTTCGTTTCGATACATCGTGAAATTCAAACCAATCGAATAACTTTTGCTATTTCGACCATTCCAATTTTTTCGTAAATCAATTTCTAATCCGTTTTGAAAATAATCTATTGCTGGTTTCCAAACAAATTGCTGATTTTCTAGAATTGGTGCATATAAATCAGAAATATTTTTATGATACAAATTAGCATTTAAGTCAAAACCGTTCCTGTAAAATTTGGCTCCAAAAGATGTTTGCTTTTCGGTTGTTGCGATATTAATATTGGTTGTAAAAATTTCTGATTGATTATTGATTGAATTAAAATTAGAAAGTTTAAATATTAAAGTATTGAAATTGAGATTATTATTTTGCATTGATGGTTCGATTTGATTTACATCAAATGATCCAAAAAAATCTAATTCTCTTTCGAAGATATTTTCTAAAACAAATGAACCGTTGAAATTTACAATATATTTATTTTTCAAAGTCGACGAATAATTCAAATCTGTCGATGCTTTTAAAATTAAATTTTCATAATAGTTATTAAAAATATCATTAAAATTATATTTGCCATTAATGTTCCAAACTAAATTGTGTCTTTTTTGGATGTTTTTTATGTCATTATTATCAATATTCGAATTACTTTCATAAAAATTGCGATTCAAATCTCGTTTGTCAAACCGATAATCCAATCTTGTTTCAATGAAATTATCGTTATAATCTTCGTGTTTGTAGGTATTAGAAAAACTAAAATTCTGATAATTTTCTTTTCTTATATTCAACTTTAATATATCAAAGTTGGGTTTATAGGGCAAATTGCTATTGTAGTTTTCTATATCGCTGTTTTGAAAAAGAATATTGGATTTTAAAGTTTTTTTATAATATTTATATTCATAATTAAAATTGAATGATAAAAAATTACTTTTATTTCTATCTTGGTTAAATTCTAATAAGTAAAAAGGATTTTTTTGCAAATTTGAAAAACTTCGTGACTGATTATTTTGCAGTAAAAAACCTGCTTTATTATCAAAATGAATTGGTGTTATTGCATTTGCAAAAATTATTTTATTGACTATAAAGTTCGAATTGCTCAAGCTGTTTTCAAAATTATTTATTGAAATTCCTGCGTTTATGCTGTGGTTATTTTTGAATTTTTTTAATCCATTTATGCTTGTGTTTATCTGGCGATTGCTGTTTTCTGGAATTGTATTTTCGTTGCGGTTGTAAACTAATTTCAAAGTCAAATAATCATCAGAAGGATTTTGAATTGTTGCTGCAAACGACGTTTTAAAATTAAAAGCATTTTCAAAAAAATTATTTTCTTGAAATAAATCCAAAGGTTTGGAATTTTCAGTTTGTTTATTAATAATGTTTCCTTTTGGATAAAATTCGGACGAAACAGCACTGTTTTGTAAATTTTTAATATTATTTCCCCAACTAAAATTTTCATTATCCAATGGTGATTGATAAGTAAATTCGCCATTTAAACTTCTGCCTTGCGAATAGGTTTTTTGAAAATCAAACTTTCTAATAACCTGTGAAAAAGTACTTTCGTTGTTTAATTCGAAATGCATTTTATTGTATTCATTCTTTTTTTTTAATTTATAAAATTGATCGTTTTTTTTAGTAATTAATCTAATTTCCCAATCTAAGCTAGAATTGTAATACGAATCTCGTTGATCAAAATTCGGAAAATCATTTTTCGAAAACGTTCCAGAAACCTTGCTTGTATTTAATGTGTCGATATTCGATCTTAATTGATTTAAAAAATCACTATTTTCTATTTTTTCGACTTCAATTTTTTCAAAATCTTCATAATTAAGTTGTTTGATCGAATATTTCATCATTCTTTCATCAATATTGATTTCACTATTTTTTATACCTAAAACAGAAATGATTAGTTTGTCACCAACTTTGACATAAATCGAATATTTTCCGTTTAAATCAGAATTTTTGCAAAAATCTGTTCTTTCAACGCAAATTTCTGCACCAACAATTGGACTTTTAGAATCTAATATTGTGCCGTTGTAATTAAAATATTGAGAATATCCAGAAATAGAAAATAAAAAAAATAGTAAAATATTTCTCATAATAATGTCGCTTTCTAATTAAGATTACAAAAAACGACAAAAGGTTGGGAAGAATTTCTATAAAAGATAAAATAAAACTTAATTTTTTTTAAATAATTGATTTTAAAGATTTAACATAAAATATATTAAATTATTTTTGTGTTGTAGATTAATATTGTAACAAAACTTAAATTTGGTATACTAACAGAAAAGATGAGCAGTAGTTTAGAACAGTCGTTTGTAGCGCAATTGAAACAAAATCAGAATATTATCCACAAAATTTGTAGGTTATATACTGCTGGTGACGATGCGCACAAAGATTTATTTCAGGAAATTACGATTCAGTTGTGGAAGGCTTTTCCGAAGTTTCGTGGCGACAGCAAATTTTCGACTTGGGCTTATAGAGTTGCCTTGAACACGGCGATTACTTTGTACAGAAAAAGTAAACGTTCGGTGCAAACGGATGATTATGAAAAACATCAGTTTTTTATATCTCAAGAAGATTATAATTACGAAGAAGAAGAACGTTTGAAATTAATGTATCAAGCTGTTTATCAGTTAAATGATATTGAGAAAGCGTTGGTTTTTCTATATCTTGAAGATAAAGATTATACCGAAATATCGGAAACTTTAGGGATATCAGAAGTCAATGCAAGGGTGAAAATGAATAGAATTAAAGGAAAATTAAAAAAAATATTAAATCCTTAGGATATGGATGATTTGGATTTATTGAAAAAAAATTGGCAGAAATTGGATAACTTTAGTCAAGTTTCTGAGCAAGAAATCTATGGAATGTTGCATAAAAAATCGTCTTCGATTGTTAGATGGTTGTTGATTATTAGTGTTTTAGAATTTGGTTTATGGACAGGATTGAGTTTTGTTTTCGATTCAAGTAAACATTTTAAAGATGAACATCAAATATTTTATATTGATTTAATAGAATATTTTGGATATGGTGTAATTTTGGTTTTTATTTACTTTTTATACCGAAATTACAAGAAAATTACGACGACAGTAACAACCAAACAATTAATGGTAGACATATTAAAAACAAAAAAAATAGTGCAATATTATGTTTGGTATAACTTGACAATGATTGTTTTAGCAATTATAGTTGGTGTTGGATATGTATTTTTGGTTAATCCTGAGAATTTAGCTTTAAAAGGAAAGTTCTTAAACGATCCAAAGTTATTATTCGGATTTATTGTTACTTTTGTTGGAATTACAATAATATTTCTGGGCGTTTTCTGGCTGTTTTACAGATTATTATATGGAATTTTACTAAAAAAACTATACATTAATTACGAAGAATTAGAGAAAATTGATTTGTAGTTTTATTATTAGATTTCAAATCTAAAATCTGAATTCTGCAATCTAAAATCTAATATCAATATTCCCAACGACGGAATTTATTTAATTCTTCTTCGGCTTCGATTTCTTCGGCTGGAATAACTTTCAAAAACGATTGGTGTTGTTCGATTGCAAATTCTACTTTTTCGACAATTTCTTCGATTGTATCGTTCTCATAATCAATAGCTAAAGGTTCTTTAATAATGATTGATTGCAAAATCCCTTTCTTTTTTAATCGTAAACCTTTTTTGTCGAACGATCGACGAAAACCATCAATAACGATTGGCACAACAATTGGTTTGTAGTTTTTTATGATGTGAGCTGTTCCTTTTCGAACTGGTTTGAACGATTTGGTCGTTCCTTGCGGAAACGTAATTAGCCAACCGTCATTAAGTGCAATTCCTATGTTTTCGGTATCGTTTGGGTTGACTTCCTTTTTTTCGGTTACATCTTGACCTTTCGACCGCCAAGTTCTTTCAACTGAAACCGAACCTATATAAGACAAAATTTTTGGTAACAATCCAGAAGACATCGTTTCTTTGGCTGCAACATAATAAATGTTCAGTTTCGGGTTCCATAAATAACCCATATTTTCTATATTGTCTTCACGACCACTCAAACTGGCGTTAAAAACGTGAAACATTGCCACAACATCGGCAAAATAAGTCTGATGATTAGATATAAACAAAACATTTCGGTCTGGCAAAGCACGAATTACTTCGGAACCATCGACTTTTAATTCATTAAAACCGTTGTATCTGCGATAAGTTAAT
The DNA here is from genome assembly GCA_043750395.1 of Bacteroidota bacterium. GTDB lineage: Bacteria > Bacteroidota > Bacteroidia > Flavobacteriales > Flavobacteriaceae > Flavobacterium. Next base: position 11,457 of record JAYVBR010000400.1, read on the forward strand.
GAACCGAAAATACGTATCAACCAGCGTTTTATAAAAAGTATGTGTCCAAAAGGATTGCGTTTGAATAATCCCATAATTATTTTTTTAATAGTAATTTACAAACATACAAAAAAACCTATTTATAGCACGTTTTTCAAGACATCTTTTAATTCAGAAAGCATCATTGCGGTTGCACCCCAAACTATATGCTCTTGAATTTTGAAAGCTGGAACATCGATTTCTTGGTTGTAAGATGTTGACATTCTGTTAGATATTATTATATTTTCATCAAGAAATTCTCTCAAGGGTAACTCAATAATTCCTGCAACTTCTTTAGGATCAAGATTGAAAATTAAATCATTTATTGCATATCCTAAAAACGGATAAACCATAAAATTACTCGGTGGTATATATATAGGAGTAAAATCTCTAATAACATTAATATTTTCAGGAGCAATTCCGATTTCTTCGTGGGTTTCTCTAAGTGCTGTTTCTTGATAATTTTTATCGAATTTTTCAACTTTCCCTCCAGGAAATGCAATTTGTGATGAGTGAACGCCGTTGTAAGATGTCCTAAGTATTAAAGCCAAATGTGTTTTGTTTTTTTTTGGATAAAAAAGCATCATTATTGCTGCCTCTCTTGGCTTTACAGTATCTAGATTGATATTTTTCATTAAATCTTCGCGTTCTGGTGGACACATTTTTAGGTGCGACAGCTCGCCAAGTAATTTTTCTTGTACGATTTTCGGAATGCTTTTTATAAAAATATTAAAATCCATTTTTTTTTATTTAGCCACAAAGTTTTAACTATTTCTACTTTTTAATTGACACAAAGACAAGAAGGCACAAAGTATTCTTACAGCGAAAAGATTGCACAAATTTTCTTGCCACAAAGGCACTAAGACTCAAAGTTTTTTTTAATTTTGCTTTATGAATTGTATTCAAAATTATTTTAAAAAATCACTCTTGCAATTCTAATCTTTGTGCCTTTGTGGCTAAAAACTACAGTAAAATTAATCAAAAATGTATTCAAAACAAGAAAACCAGCAATTAAAACAAGAATTTTGGGTTGCGTTTGCCATTCAATATCCAAGAAAATGGATTTTATATGATACTAAAATTAAAGATTTATCATTTAAATTTTTTGTTGACAATACTAAAGCGCAAGTAATGATTGATATTGAACATCGAAATGAAGATAAAAGAATAGCTTATTTCGAAAAATTCGAATCTTTCAAAACTATTCTCGAAGATGATTATATAAAAAATTTGGTTTTCAATAAAAATTTCACTCTTGAATCTAGCAAAACAATTAGCCGAATTTGGATAGAAAAACGAGATATTTCGGTAAGTAACAGAATTTATTGGAACGAAATTTTCGATTTTTTTTATAAGAATATGAATGAATTAGAAATGTTTTATTTAGAATATGGCGATATTGTTAAGGATATTTAAGTTAAATCATTACATTCATCAACAATTTAATTTTCGAATATAAATTTTGGAATTGGAACTATAATAAATTTCATCATCAACTATAGGAATTGTTCCTTTTAAAAATTTATAATTTTAAACTAAAAATTATTGCTTGAATTAAACATATTATTAAATTATTATCTATAGTAAATTTATTTGTCTGATAAATTTAAAACTTTCATAAAATTTCCATTAGAATCTAAATAATAAATTTATTAAATTATACTTAATTTTGAGTAAGTTATTTTTGCATTCATAAACTAATTTTAAAATATGCATATCGAAAAAACAAAATTAATTTATGAAATAAAACGATTGTCTAATTTACTTGATAATCAATATAGTAAAGAATTAAATTTTAGAAATCATTGTTATTTGCGAATAGCATATGACAATACAACTCAAGATAAATGGGATAATATTGTCAATAAACCATTTGTTAAATACGCAACTATTTTTCAACTACAACGTGCAGTTGATTTGTTAAATAAATATTTATTGGATAAATTAACTTTGCTATCGGATAATGGTAAAAGTTTAGATTTCAGGAATAATCATAAAACAAAAGTAAAAGAAATTTCAATAAAATTATTTTAATGTGCTTTTTTACTTTTTAATTCTTCTAAAGTTACATATTCCAATGCTTTTATGTTAGTTGCCTCTAAAATCACTGGTGGTGCGACGCCTGCTTTCAGGGCTTCTTTCCATCGAAGTGCACACAAACACCAAACATTTCCTGCTTTCAAGCCTGGAAAACCACTTGCTGGATAAGCCGAAATTAAATCGTTTCCTTGCGATAAAGAATATTTTAGAAATTCTTCAGTTACGACCGCAGCCACAACGTGAATGCCACGATCATTAGAATAGGTAGCGCAAAATCCAGTTCTAAAAAATCCAGTCATTGGGTCAATACTTGCCAATTGTAAATCGGTTCCTAGTACATTTTTTTGGGAATCTTTCATTTTAAA
>JAYVBR010000401.1:0-2669 GCA_043750395.1 Bacteroidota bacterium
ATAATAAAATTATTAAAACATAATTTTTTTATTTTTTATAGCTTTTAATTTGTTAAAATAAATTGTTTGAAAATTAAATAAAAATTTCGGCTTTTAAAATTTTCGAAATCAACGATAAAATGTAAAATTTAATCGACAAAATACTGTTTTTTTAACAATGTGGGTAAAATCCTCAAACGAGTTAGGGGTTTTACCATTGTAGATTGAATGCTAATGTTTTAGGTTTGTGGTGTTAATAACCAAATTACAAATTAAACTATGAAACTATTTACCATTGGTGACAGTATTAGTCAAGGCTTTATGTCTGGAGCAGCTGCAAGAACAGATTTATGCTATTCAACTTTAATTTCAAAAAATTTAGGAATTAATGAATACAAATTTCCGAAATGGGAATGCAAAGGTTTGCCTATTAATATTGAAGAAATATTTAGACGACTTCAAGAATCTTATGGGACAGAAATTATTACTTTAGAATGGTTTTCTTCAATGTTGACAACAATTCCAAAATATTTAAATGAAGTCGAAACTTATTATGAAACTGGTGTTGGTGCCGAAGGTATAAAATATCCATCAGGCGAAGAATTTTTTGATAATGTTTCTGTTCGTGGTTTTAATGTTTCTGACTCTTGGCTCATAAAACCTAATTATTGCATTAAGAAAATAGCAGAAAATGAATCAACGAATGGAAATTATTCTGTAGTTGATAAAAGTTTTTTAAGAACAGCTTTAAAAGTTCTAAATCCACAATTGTTAGCTGAACATAATGATAAATCGCAAATGGATTGGCTAAAATTTCATTGTAATAACGAAGGAATTGATACTGTAATGATTTGGCTTGGGGCAAATAATGCATTAGGAACAATTTTAGATTTGAATGTGAAATTTACTAATGGTAAAGGTAAAGAAACAATAACAGAAAGCGATTCGCTTGACTTTAATCTTTGGCATCCAGCAGATTTTTTAGAAGATTACAAAATTCTTCTCAATAAAGTAGATGATGCAATTGATAATGGTTTAAATAAAGAGACTAAAGTATTTATTGGAACTGTTCCTTTAATAACAATTGCACCACTAGCTAAAGGAGTTGGCGATACAATAAGTGTAAAAAACGGAAAGGAAACTTTAATTTATTCTAAATATTATACTTATTTTCCTTTTGATGAAGAGTATGCGTTTAAAAATGGAGTAAACTTAAGTTTCACTCAAGTAATTCATATCGAAAACTGTATTCGTCAATACAATAAAGATATTGTCAACTTGGTAAAAGAACATAATCTTAAAAATCCAAATCGCTATCATATTGTTGATTTGTGTGATGTTTTAAATCAATTAGCATTTAAAAGAAACGGAAGTTCTCCAAAATATAAATTTCCTGAATATTTTGATTTTAAATATCCTATACCAAACACAAAATTTTATCATGCTGATGTTGATGGGACTTTAAAACAAGGTGGTATATTTTCTCTTGATGGTGTTCATCCAACTGCAATTGCTCACGGAATTATTGCCCACGAAATACTTAAAACTATGAAAGAAGCAGGTATAGAAAATGCAAGCCATAAAAAACTAGATTGGGATGCAATTTTCGAGTCAGATGATTTGTACAAAGACCCAATAAAAATAATGCATGAAATTTATGATAACACAAAACTTGCTGAGATGATTATGTCGCACATAAAAAGATTAAATAAAAAAGATAAACCATGAATAATTTTCAAAAAACAATTACAATTCTTACTGCGGTTTTCTCATTAATAGCGACATGTTATGGTTGGCAAAATGAAAACGCAATAACTGAATTGAAAAAAATACAAGAAAAAAGAGAATCTATAAGTTTTGAAAGGGATAGGGATTTTAAATTTAAAATGTTTGATTATGTAGTTAAATCTTTACAAGAAGATGAAAGAAATAGAAATGCTACTACTATATTAATAGAAAACATCGTTGAAGATTTCAAATTTAGAAATGCCCTTAGAAATGTAATTTCGACAAGTATAAAAGACGCTTTAATAAAGAAAGAGGTTGCAAAAACTATAAACTCAATAGAGCTTGAAAAAACTGCATTTAGGTTTTTATTAGATAAAAATCTAGATAGTGCAAGAATTAACTTTAAAAATGCTTTCACAAGTTTTCCAACATTACACAATGTCGATGAAATTAATAAAATCTTAAAAAATAAAACTGTAAAAAGTTTGGACTGGAAATCATTGTATAAAGAAATTTATCCCAAATATCAATGGGGAATGAGCGATGAAATAAAAAATGAATTTATTAAAAAAACAAATTAAATTATGACATCCTTTCAAAAACTCTTCCTAATCACAAACCTAGGATTTTCGAACAACTTTCTTGAAATTTATTCACAATAAAAAAACCGAAAATGCAAGTGAAGATTCTGTAAAAATCGAAGTAATAATATAACACCTAAACCAAAAATATTATGAAAACCATCCAAAAATTCCTCCTAATCCTCCTAATATCAAACCTAGGATTTTCTCAAATAAGCAAAACAATACACAACAAAGATGGACTTACAGTGAGTTATGCACTATCTAAAATTGGTAATGCGGTAAATCCAGCTACTGGAACGAATTTTTCTAAATACAAACTTCATTTAACGGTTCAAAATTCTAATTCAAAATTTTGGGCATACAATGCAATTAACAGTA
>JAYVBR010000402.1:0-13872 GCA_043750395.1 Bacteroidota bacterium
TCCTGCCGAAAGAGGTAATTGTTGGGCAACACCATTTTTCCAAATGGTCGGAATATTTTTGAAGGTAGCGGCATTTTCTTCCGGACCTCCTACATAAACGGTTGCTACTTTAGGTGTTTCGGGTTGTGGCTCGTCGTTGTCTTTGCTGCACGAAATTGATAATATTGCGATTGCTAATAATGTTTTTAAAATTTTCATAGTTTTTTATTTTTCGGATACAAATACTGATGTTGCAGCAGAATTATTAGCTGATAATGTTTGAATCGTTCCGTTTTTCCAAATACACGCTTTTGTAATAGATATTGTTTCATATCCAGCCACATAATTATCTGTTGCGGTGGCAAAAACCGAATGGGCAAAAGACTCGTTTTGTGATAATTGTGTCGGTTGGCTATTTTTCCATAGCATAGCTCTACTACCATTTAAATTAATAATTTTTCTACCGCTTGCAAATACATTTTGTCCTTGCACAAATACAGACCACATCATAGTATCATCGCCAAATTGTTCAGTAGAAACTAAGTTGGCATTCCATATTTTAGCACTACGTATGCCTTCCGTTGTTTCAGTATATCCTGCAATGTAAACATTGTTGTCTTGAACACTTATTGCCCGTGCAATTGTAATTGGAAGATAAGAAGTATTATGTAAGAGAAAAGTTTGAGAGCCATTATTTTTCCAAAAACCCATACCTGTTGCGGTATTTCCAGATATAAATATTTCGTTATTTTTAACGTATATACCAGTTGCTCCTGTACAATCAATTAAATCTACAGTTGTATTGTCATACCAAAGTTTTGCAATACCGTTGACCATACCAACTATGTACGGTTTTCCGTTGGACACATAAATAGCCTTCGTATTTGATGGATTTGTACTCAGAATAGTTTTTACACCGTTTTTCCAAATAGCGGCTCTGTAAGTTGATAGTGTATTACTTGTGTATTCGTTCCCAACAGCATAAACATCATTTCCATCGACAAATATTGCTAATACTTCGCCTTCGCTTCCTGCCGAAAGAGGTAATTGTTGGGCAACACCATTTTTCCAAATTGTTGGTACATATTTATTATTTGCATTTCTTTCACCGCCTCCTACATAAACTGTTGCTACTTTAGGTGTTTCGGGTTGTGGCTCGTCATTGTCTTTGCTGCAAGAAAGTGATAATATTGCGATTGCAAATAATGTTTTTAAAGTTTTCATAATAATAGATTTAGTTTTTAATAAATTTTTGTTGGTAGTTTTTGTTGTCTATTGTAATTTGAATGCAATAAATCCCGTTTGTAAGTTTTTGAACATCAATACTATTTGAAATTTCATTACTTTCGATAACAATTTTGCCTAAAACATCTGTTATTTTTATATTTGATAACTTTTCAGCATTTGAAACTTGTATTTTTAAAATATAAGAAGTAGGGTTTGGATATATAGAAAATATCGAATTATTAGTAATTTTTTCTTCAACAGAAAGATTTGGGCACGAAATAGCCGTTGGAACATTTCTGTTTATGGTTGTACCATCGCCCAATTGCCCGTAATTGTTTATTCCTGTGGCATAAATTACACCTAAATTATTTCTGTATATCGAAAAATAGTTTCCTGCTTTTGCATCTACTACATTACCAATTCCTGTGATTGGAGTTGGAGTATTTCTTGTTATGGTTGTGCCATCGCCAAGCTGTCCAAAACCGTTATCGCCCCAAGACCAAGCCGTTGCATCGTTTTTGACAGATACTGTATGATAATTTCCTGCATCAACTTTAAACCAATCGGTGTCGCTTATTTGTGTTGGAGTCAAGACATCTGTTGCTGTGCCATCGCCCAATTGACTATCGTCATTTCTGCCCCAAGACCACATTGTATTGTCTTGTTTCATTACAACAGTATGATACAAGCCAATTGTGGGTTTCCCCCAATTAATAGCAGTACCAATTTGTGTTGGTAATAGTAAATTAGCAGTATTTCCGTTGCCCAATTGCCCATAAGAATTGTCACCCCAAGTTAAAATTTTACCTTGTTGTTTTCCGATATTTGAATCTCCAAAAGAAGCAATTTGATACCAAGATAACGGTCCACCAACCGAAGTTGGAACATTTTTATTAATTGTAGTTCCGTCGCCAAGTTGACCTTTAAGATTGTTTCCCCAAGCAAACATATTTCCTGCTGAGTTTATGGCTAACGTATGATTGGCTCCAGCGGCTATTTCTATCCAGTTACTTGTGCCTATTTGTACAGGAAAACCCTCGATATCATTTGTTCCATTGCCAAGTTGACCAGAAAAATTATCACCCCAAGCCCAAAGCGTTCCGTTAGTTTTTAATGCTACAGAATGTCTGCCACCAGCTGCTATTTGAAACCAATCGCTATCTGTTCCAACTTGAGTTGGTATTAATCTGTTTTCTGGAGTATTGTCGCCTAATTGACCTGAATTATTTCCGCCCCAAGCCCAAAGTGTACCATCGTCTCTTATTGCCAAAGTATGATCGCGACCTGTTTCCATTTTGACCCAACATTGTGCCATCGAAATATTAGTTATCAGCAATAAAAAGACAACTGCTAAAAATTGTTTTGGTTTGGTGTAATTTGATTTCATAATTTTTTTATTTTAAATGTTTTACAAATTTCGAATAAGTTTATAAAAATTATCTACCGTAAAAGAGTGATTTTTTTATTAGTTTGATGATTTTTAGTGCAATAGAAATAAAAAATCCTTTGTGAAAATTTAATTTTCTACAAAGGATTTAGAAAGTTGATTGATTGGTTTTAGTTTAAAATTAATTTTTTGATTTGCGAATTGCCATTATCATCGATAATTTTGATGGTATAAATTCCTGTTGAAGCATTTATTTTATAAGAATCGTTATTTTTTTCGACTTCGATTTGTTTTCCTAAAATATCGAAAGCGGTAACATTGTGAATTATATTTTTGGATTGGATTGAGAAAATTCCATTTAATGTTGGATTTGGAAAAACCAAAAATTTAGAAATAACTTCATCTTGAAATTCAGTGCCTAAAGCAGTTGGACAAGCAATTGGCGAAATAGCATTGACATCGGTTGTAGTTCCTGTTCCTAATTGTCCAAAAAGATTTGTTCCAGCTATATTTAAAGTTCCATCATTTCTTATTGCAACCGAATAATTTACTCCTGCAGAAATTACGCCATAATTACTGCCAATTAAATTTCTCGTTAGCGAAAAATCGAGTGAACCTATACCGAGTTGACCTTCTTCGTTTTTACCCCAAGTATAAAGATCACCGTTGTTTTTTAACGCCATTGTATGACCAGCACCAACAGATACTTTGGTCCAATCGACTGCAGTACCAATTTGAATTGGCAAAAGACTGACTGCAATTCCGCCAGTACCAAGTTGTCCAGAAAGGTTGTAACCCCAAGCCCAAAGTGTCCCATTAGTCTTAATTGCAACAACGTGTGCAGCGCCGGCAGAAAAATTTGATGACCAATCCGAATCGGTTCCAATTTGAGTTCTAACAGATGTAGTTGTTGTAGAATTTATGCCTAATTGACCAACATTATTCAATCCCCAAGAAAAAAGTCTGCCATCGGTTTTTTGTGCAATTGTGTAACTTCCACCAACATCAACTTGTTCCCAGTCTGTTGCTGTACCAATTTGAATTGGAGTATTTTGGTTTGGTGTTATTCCATCACCCAATTGGCCAACATTGTTTCTGCCCCAACCCCAAAGTGTTCTTACGGTTGACAATAACGACGAATCATTAATTGCCATTGAATGGTTGGTTCCAGCTGAAACTTGAGACCATTTTGTATTGGTGCCGATTTGAGTTGGAACAAATTTATTACCAGTTGTACCATCGCCAAGCTGTCCAAAACTGTTTGCACCCCAAGCCCAAAGAGTTTTTTGATTCCCAAGAATACCAACTGTTTTAATTGCCAACGTAAAACCGTTTCCTGCCGAAATGTCAACCCAATTATTTGCAGTTCCGATTTGTACAGGAACTAGACTAAAACTTGGTGTTAGTCCAATTCCAAGTTCTCCGCTAATGTTGGTTCCCCAAGCCCAAAGTGTGCCGTTGCTGGCAATTGCAACCGTGTGATTAAGTCCAGCAGAAACTTTTGTGAAACATTGCCCAAATGATAAATTTGTTAAAAGCATTAAAAAAACCATTGCTAAAAATTGTTTTTGTTTTGTGTAAAATGTTTTCATAATATTTTAGTTTTAAAATTGTTACACAAATTTCTTTAACTTTAATTATTAATATCTAACGTAAAAGAGTGATTTTTTGAATATGTTATTCATTTTTAGTCATTTGAATGAAAAATGTTATTTGTTTTTTGACTTTTTTCATTGAAAATCAACAAAAACTTATGGATTTTTCATATACTTTAAATCAGGATTTTGTTCATAAAACAAACTATCGGCAGTAGCTTTTGCTTTGTCAAAATTATCTCGGCAATCGTTTGTAATATAGACTACGTCAAACATTTTGTTATTTGCATCGTCTTCATTAGTAAATTTGGCGATGGTTTTTTCGGCAATGCAATCGCAAATTTCATTTACTCGTTTGGTCGATGCTTCGCTATACATTTCGCTTTTTGCATTTTCTAAACATTGCTTTTTGGCGTTATCTTTGTTCCATTCTTCTTTTTTACAACTGATTATTGATAAAACAATTGCTAGAATAATTAATTTGTTCATAAAGTTTAATTTAAAATTTATTGTTATGTTTTATAAAGTTGTGGATTTTCATAATTTGGTAAATATTTTGTCATTTCGACGATAGGAGAAATCTCATTAGTTGCTCGATTTATGTGATTTCTTTTGTCGTCGAAATGACAAATAGAAGTTTTATTTCAATGAAATAAAGAGTTTGAAATACCAATATTATTATAAAACATAACCAATTAATTTAACAAATCTGATATTAAAGCACTACATTTAACTACCGTAAAAAATTGATTTTCAAAACACTATTTACATTTTGTAATCTAGGTTTTCCCAAATGCCGTCATACCAGTGCAAGGGTGAAAGTTTGTTTATATCGGTTTTTATTTTTTTTATAGAAGTTTTATTAGATGGTTTTAAAATCTCTAATTCATAATTAGAGAAAACCGAAACTTTTGGCACAGCTTGTCCAAAATGAAAATTGTGTGGTAAATGCAATTGTAGTTTCATGATTTTAATATTTAGTTGATTAATAGTTTTACAAATCTCGAAATAACTTTGTACATTTATCTAACGTAAAAACGTGATTTTTAAAAAGATAGTGAATTTTTTATTTGAGACAATTAGACTTTAGACTTTGAGACATTAGACTTATAGATTTTTGATACAAGAAAATTAAATGAGAAAATAGAAACTTTTTTGGATTTTAATATAAAATGAATTAAGCAAAAAATTAATCATACTTTCATATTTTCAAATTTTTAAAGTAAATTTTTAAAGTATCAAAATCTTTTTTTTAAAAGTCTATTTTCTTTCGTCTAAAGGTCTAAAATCTATCGTCTGAAAGTCTAATATCTAAAAAAACGAACTCATTTTCTCACTTAAAAGAGTGATTTTTTGCCTTAAAATTGGATTAGTCGAAAATTATGTACAATCTTTACATAAGATTATTAATGAAACCTTTAAATAATTGTGGTTATGAGAGATATTATTGTGACATTTTTTATGTTTGCTTTTTGTAATGGATTTTCGCAACAAGTAAATAAAATTTCTGAAAAGGAGTTTATGGTGTTGAGAGAAAAGACAGAAAATATTATTTATCAATACCCTGATTCTGCGGATATTTATTGTGACAAACTATTAAATTTTGCAAAAAAATTAAATTCCGAACAAATATATGCAAATGCTTTAAGCACACTAGCATTTATAAAATCGATAAGTTTTTCGTCAGACGAAGTATTAATGCAAAATAGAAAATCATTTTTAATTAATAAAAAACTTAAAAATAATAAGGAAATTGCAAATAACTACTTTCTTTTTAGCAAATATTACCAAATGAAATCAAATAATGTTTTGGGAACGAAATTTTTACTAATGTCGCTTGAAATTTCAGAAAAAGAAAATTTATATGTGTTAACTCAAAAAAATTATCGCAATTTATCAAGAATTAATGTTGAAGAAGAAAATTTTAATAATTCCATGATTTATGCTAATAAAGCAATAGAAATAGAAAAGAAAAGTCCGAATAATGTTCAAAAAGCATTAAATACTTTTACGCTTGCAGATTGTTACCAAATAATGGGTGGTAAAGTAAATTTGGCAAAAAGTAAATATATTGAAGCCTACAATTTATTTCCTCAAAAAGATTATGATTTTAGTAGAGCTTGGATGCTTTCAAGTAGCTCATTTATGTATATTGATGAGGATTATAATAAAGCAGTCGAGATGCAGTTAAAAGCTCAAGAGACTTTTGATCAAGTTGCGCCTTCAAGTTTATTATCAATGTCTAATTTGAGTTATATTGCTCGAAATTATTATTTTGCGGCAAAAAATGACTCTTTAATTAAAAAAATTAAAAGTAGTGAAATACCAAATTCAAGGATAAGATTATTAAAAGAAAGTGAGACTATTTTTAAACGATGTATTATTTTAGCTAAAAAATATTCTAATATTTTAGCACAAATATATTTTTACAAAAATATTTCTGAATTACAATCTTACCAAATTAACTACAAAGATGCCTATTTGAATTTAACACTTTCAAAAAAACTTAACGATTCAATTTATTCTCAGGAAAACAAAAATGCAATTGCAAAACTAGAATCCGAAAAAGAGGTTTTAAAACTCAAAACAGCAAACGAAAAAAAATCAACCCTAAACAAAATACTAATTGGTTCCTCAATTGGATTATTGCTAATTGGTTTTCTTGGTTACAGAAACTTTAGAAACAAGCGAAAACTTCAAAATCTCAAAATCTCCGAACTCGAAAAAGACAAACAACTTCTCGCAATTGACACGATGCTCAAAACCCAAGAAGAAGAACGCAGCCGTATTGCCAAAGACTTGCACGATGGTCTTGGCGGACTTTTATCGGGAACCAAATTATCATTTACAAACATGAAAGAAAACCTACTTCTTACGCCTGAAAATGCCATTCTATTCGAAAAATCTATTGGAATGCTCGACACAACCATAGCCGATTTACGCAAAGTAGCCCATAATCTTATGCCGGAGGCATTAGTCAAATTTGGCTTGAACGATGCTTTAAACGATTTTTGTAGTTCGATTCAATTGGCATCAAATATAAAAGTTGATTATCAAAAAATTGGTTTAGATAGAAAAATTGGCAATACCGCCGAAACTTTTATTTACAGAATCATTCAAGAACTGGTCAATAATGCCGTAAAACACGCCGATGCCAAAGAAATTTTGGTTCAAGTTGCTTTCACAAATAACAAAATCATTGTTACAGTCGAAGACAACGGAAAAGGTTATGATAAAAATCTCGCATCAACAGGCGATGGTTTGGACAATATTGCGTATCGCGTAAAATATCTATCAGGAACAATTGACACGGTTACCTCGCCAAATAATGGAACATCTGTAAATATTGAATTGAATGTTTAAAAATCCAATTAAAATATTCATTGTCGACGACCATCAAATGATTATTGAAGGTCTAAAATCTTTGTTACAAAACGAAGAAAATATCGAACTTGTTGGCTCTGCAACTTCGGCAGAAAGATGTTTACAATTCTTAAAAATGAGTTCTTGCGATGTAATCTTAATGGATATTAATTTGCCCGACACCAACGGAATCGAATTGTGCGAAATTATCACAAAAAAATATATAAATATAAAAGTAATTGCTTTAAGCACATTCACACAAGGTACTTATGTTCGAAAAATGATTGAAAACGGCGCCAATGGTTATTTGCTAAAAAATGCCGACAAACACGAAATTCTAAAAGCAATAACAACTGTAATTATTGGTAATAATTATTTAACACATGAAGCTGAAATAGCTCTTCGATACGAAAACGAACAACAAAGCAAATTGCCAAAACTAACAAAACGAGAAACCGAAGTACTTTCATTAATCGCAAATGGATTAACAAACCATCAAATTTCCGAAAAATTATTTGTCAGTATCGATACTGTTGACAGTCATCGAAAAAACCTTCATTCGAAACTAAATGTTAACAATACTGCAATGTTGATTAAATTTGCAAACGAGAATAATTTAATTTAAAGTTAAAAAAAAATTGGTTGTGTTCTTGTATAATGTTAGTATTTCAAACCCCTTATTTTATTGAAATAAAACTTCTATTTGTCATTTCGAAAAAGGAGAAATAACATTAATAACATGACTTATTTGATTTATTCTATCGTCGAAAAGTCAAAATAGTATCGAAGTTATAAAAGCCTGTAATTTTCTAGTAAACAATCAAAAAATTTAGCTACCAAAAATTAAATTTATTTTTCAAAAATTTTCAAAATAATCTCTTTTCACAAGAACATCTAACCACTTATTTTATCAACAATTTATTTTTTTATTTAGTTAATAAAATCTCTTACAATTAACTTTTGTTTCTGTAAATATTTTCGTCAATTAGCTGACAAGATTTAGTGCGGAATGATTTTTGTTTTTACAAAAGAAATTCACTAAATTTACAATTAGATTTATACCTATATATATGGATGATAATTTTTCACCTAGAGTTAAAGACGTAATCGCTTTCAGTAAAGATGAAGCAATGAGATTGGGTCACGATTTTATTGGAACCGAGCATTTAATGCTTGGAATTTTAAAAGACGGAAACGGAAAAGCAATTAATATTCTCAATCAACTTGATGTAGATTTAGAACATTTGCGCCGAAAAGTCGAGATTTTAAGTCCTGCAAATGCCAATCCGTTGGTAGCAATCGAGAAAAAAAACCTGCATTTGACACGTCAAGCCGAACGTGCTTTGAAGACAACTTTCTTAGAAGCTAAAGTTTTTCAATGTACTTCAATTAGCACAGCTCATTTGCTTTTGTGCATTCTCAGAAACGAAAACGACCCAACCACCAAGCTATTAAATAAGATGAGAATCGATTATGACATAGCCAAAGAACAATACATCAATATGACACCAATAGAAGACGGTAACACAAAAGATTTTCCTAGAAACGAAGCTTTCAATGATCCAGCAGGACAAGATGACAGTTTGAAAGGCGATAATTTTAATAATCCTGCCAATAAATCGAACAAAAAATCTAAAACTCCAGTTTTAGATAATTTTGGGAGAGATTTAACAGAAATGGCCGAAGAAGGAAAACTCGATCCAGTAGTTGGACGTGAAAAAGAAATCGAACGTGTGTCGCAAATTCTAAGCCGTCGTAAGAAAAATAATCCTTTATTGATTGGGGAACCAGGAGTAGGAAAATCTGCAATTGCAGAAGGTTTGGCTTTGAGAATCATTCAGAAAAAAGTTTCTAGAATTCTTTTCGGAAAACGAGTAGTTACACTTGATTTAGCAAGTTTAGTAGCTGGAACAAAATACCGTGGACAATTCGAAGAAAGAATGAAAGCTGTTATGAATGAATTAGAGAAAAACGACGACATCATTCTATTTATAGACGAAATTCATACCATTGTTGGTGCCGGCGGAGCAACTGGTTCATTAGATGCATCGAATATGTTCAAACCGGCTTTAGCACGTGGCGAAATTCAATGTATTGGTGCAACAACACTTGACGAATACAGACAATATATCGAAAAAGATGGTGCTCTTGAACGTCGTTTCCAGAAAGTAATTGTCGAACCAACTTCAGTTGAAGAAACAATTACGATTTTGAATAATATTAAGGACAAATACGAAGACCATCACAACGTAACTTATACCGACGAAGCCATAGAAGCTTGTGTAAAACTGACCGATCGTTACATGTCCGAAAGATTCTTGCCAGACAAAGCCATCGATGCTTTAGACGAAGCTGGTTCTAGAGTTCACATAACCAATATCGATGTTCCAAAACAAATTTTAGAATTGGAACGTTTACTTGAAGAAGTTCGAGAGAATAAAAATTCGGTTGTAAAAAAACAAAAATACGAAGAAGCAGCAAGACTTCGAGATGATGAAAAACGTCTAGAAAAAGATTTAGCAATTGCCCAAGAACAATGGGAAGAAGATGCTAAAAACAATAGAGTTTTGGTTACCGAAGATAATGTTGCTGATGTAGTCTCGATGATGACTGGAATTCCGGTAAATCGCGTGGCACAAACCGAAAGTAATAAACTAGCGGTTTTACCGGAATTGATTCAAGGAAAAGTTATTGGACAAAACGAAGCTGTAATGAAAATTGCTCGTTCTATACAAAGAAATCGTGCTGGTTTGAAAGATCCAAATCGCCCAATTGGTTCGTTTATTTTCTTAGGTCAAACTGGTGTTGGAAAAACCCAATTGGCTAAAGTTCTAGCAAAAGAATTATTCGATTCAGAAGATGCTTTGATTCGTATTGATATGAGTGAATATATGGAGAAATTCTCTATTTCTAGACTTGTTGGTGCGCCTCCAGGATATGTAGGTTATGAAGAAGGCGGACAATTGACCGAAAAAGTTCGAAGAAAACCTTATTGTGTGGTTTTATTAGACGAGATAGAAAAAGCGCATCCTGATGTTTTTAATATGATGTTGCAAGTTCTTGACGACGGTTTTATGACTGATAGTTTGGGTCGTAAAATCGATTTTAAAAATACAATTATTATAATGACTTCGAATATTGGTGCAAGACAATTAAAAGATTTTGGTCAAGGTGTTGGTTTTGGAACCGCTACAAGAGTAGATAATGCAGCAGAAAATTCTAAGAGTATTATTGAAAATGCTTTAAAGAAAACATTTGCACCAGAATTTTTAAACAGAATTGATGATGTAATTGTGTTCAATGCACTTGAAAAAGAAGATATTGATAAAATCATCGAAATCGAATTGGCAAAATTATTTAAACGTGTGAATGAATTGGGTTACACTTTAAGTTTATCTGACAAAGCAAAAGCATTTGTAGCCGAAAAAGGTTTCGATAAACAATTTGGTGCAAGACCTTTAAAACGAGCCATTCAAAAATATGTTGAAGATGCTTTGGCAGAAGAAATTATAAAATCTAAAATCACAATTGGCGATGAAATTTTTATGGATTATATTGTTGATGGCATAGAGTTAAATGTTACAATTCAGAAAAAGGCTCAAGAATCTGCTAGTTAGATTTTTTATAAATTAAAATAAACGGGATTCAAAATTTTTGAATCCCGTTTGTTTTACAATCTAAACTTTATTATTTATTTTTATTTTATACCAAAATCATGGCTTGTTACCATTTTTTTTGGTTTTTGTTATAGATTTCAAATTTGATTTTGCTTCAGATTTTTTTGCTTTGTTAGATTCTAACGTATTTTCATTCTCAAAATTCGAATTAGCTACAGCGCCATCAGCCTTTTGTGGTTTGTATGAATATTCTATGTCACTTGAATTGGCAACAGCAACATCAGAATTTGGTTGACCGTTTGGATTTGCCATTTTAACTTGTGTTTTCAAGGTATCTTTTAATCCAGAAGTTGCTTTTTCTTTAACTTTAGTTATAATTTCAGGCATTTCTATTGCTGGCGGAGATTCATTATTAATAACTCCATCGGCTTTTTGAGGTTTATAAGAATATTCTATTTCTCCATCTTTTGATTTAACTGTAACTTTTTGAGGTTTGTATTCAAAATCTGCTGTTTTCGTTGGAACAATTTCCGTAGTTTGTGTTTCAGAATTATCTGTTTTACCAGCAGACATTGATAAAGTAGCATCTTTAAAATGTTTACCTGCTGCAATTTTAGTAGCAGCTTCTGTAGTTTGTGTTCCAGAATTATCTGTTTTAACAGCAGACATTGATATTGTTGCTTCCTTAAAATGTTTTCCACTAGCTCGAATAGTATAGGTCAATCCCAATCCAAAACTCATAAACTCACTCGCACCTTTCGTAGATGATGAAATAACTGGAGCATTTACAATATTTTTTGTTATTTCTGGTTGTCGTAACGGATTTCCCTTTAAATCTGAAGTTTGAACATTTGATAAATCTCGATAAGCTGTTGTAAAATCTTGCTGACCAGTTTGTTTAACGAATTGTGCATTTGCTGTGAGCGAAAAACTTTTAGTTAAATCATACCCAATTGATAAACTTGGTTTTAATGTAAAAGCATTTCTAACAAAATCTTCTGGCGCTTTATAAGATGCCAAAACTTTAGATGACGCTTCGTCTTCTATTTGAAATTCAGCCATTTTATTCATTGTAATTCCAGCTTTTGTAGAAAGAATAACATTCATTTTTCCTTTTCGAATGGCATATTGCGGTCCAACTAAAAAATAAGTACTTCTTGAAACTTCCCTATCTGTTGGAATCATAACTCGTTTTACTGTTCCTAAATTTTGTTGCGCATAACCTGCAAAATCGAATTCTGGGTTCGAATTAAATGTCCCCACATCTAATCCTGCACCAATGTTTCCCCAAAATAAATTGGCTCCAATATTTGGATTTAATCCAAAATTTTTCGAAACTCCTTCCGACGATGATGAACCACTGTTCATATTTACCGAAATACTTGTAATCATCTTTTTTTCTTGAGCGAATAAACTTCCAGCTCCAAAAAAAAGTAACGCTAATTTTGTGATTGAATTTTTCATAGTAATTGATTTTTAATTGTTTATAGTACCATATCAATTTCATAAAAAAATTGTTACCCTAAAAATTAAATTAATTTTAAAATAATATTAAAACACAAAAAAAGTATTATTTTTGAATTACATATAAATAAATAAAAATGTTACAAAACAAAGTAATTCTGGGTTGCGAAGAATGGTGTTCATTTCCAGAATTAGGAATTCCAACCATAAAAGCTCGTGTAGATTCTGGTGCAAAAACATCGGCATTGCACGCTATAAATATTGCGCCTTTTTTAAAAAATGACCAAAACTGGGTAAAATTTGATATAAATCCAATCCAAAATAATTTGCGAACTGTAATTCATTGCGAGGCTCCGTTAGTCGATAAACGAATAGTAAAAAGTTCATCAGGATTTAGGGAACAACGTTATGTTATACAAACTAATTTAAAAATTGGAGATGACATTTGGGCAATCGAAATGACATTGACCAACAGAGATTCAATGGGTTTCAGAATGCTTTTAGGTCGAGAAGCAATGTCAGGAAGAGTTTTAGTAGATCCTGAACAAAAATATTTATTAGGTGAACCAAGTACCGAAAACCTTAAAACTTATTATCAAAATTCTGAAGAAACCAAAAAAGGTCTAAGAATAGGCTTACTTGCAAGCAACCCAGAATTGTACAGCAACAAACGAATTATGGAAGCTGGAGCAATTCGTGGTCACGAAATGCACTTTTTAAACATCAAAGAATGTTACATGAAACTCGATGCAACAACACCAGAAATTCACTACCGTGGCGGAAGGGTTTTAG
The DNA here is from genome assembly GCA_043750395.1 of Bacteroidota bacterium. Taxonomy (GTDB): domain Bacteria; phylum Bacteroidota; class Bacteroidia; order Flavobacteriales; family Flavobacteriaceae; genus Flavobacterium. The sequence continues at coordinate 13,425 of JAYVBR010000402.1, forward strand.
ATAATTTTGACGCAATTATTCCTAGAATTCGACCAAGTATTACGTTTTATGGTTGCGCTTTGACAAGACAATTCGAAGCTTTAAAGGTTTTTTGTTTGAACTCTGCAGCTGCAATTACCCAATCACGTGATAAATTATTTTCGTTGCAATTATTATTAAATCACGGAGTTGAAATTCCAACTACTGGTTTTGCAAATTCGCCATTAGACACAGATGATTTAATAAAAATGGTTGGTGGTTCGCCTTTGATAGTCAAGTTACTTGAAGGTACACAAGGAAAAGGAGTTGTATTAGCTGAAACTAAAAAAGCAGCTGAATCGGTAATAAATGCTTTTAAAAGTTTGAATGTGAATATTTTAGTACAAGAATTTATTAAAGAAGCTAACGGAAAAGATTTAAGATTGTTTGTAATCGATGGAAAAGTAGTTGCAACCATACAAAGAGAAGC
>JAYVBR010000403.1:0-13840 GCA_043750395.1 Bacteroidota bacterium
TTTGTTGTCATTCCGACGAAGGAGGAATCTCATAAGTTGCTCACGTAATGTGATTCCTACTTCGTCGGAATTACAAAAGCTGTAAATAATAGAGTTAACCCTTTTTTTATAAACGTCACTTCGAGTGATTTATAACATTAATGTGAGAGCCCTAATGTTATAAATTGTATCGAGAAGCCAATAATCGTTGTGTTCTCTATACATTTTATTGAAAAAAGCTTTCGCATTTTTCAATAAAACACTCGAACGGACGAAATTTGAATATATTTTTTGTACCGCTGAATAGTTACAAATATTCTTTAATTTTAATATTTTAAAACTTTGAGACGTTTTTTTATTTATGGTATAAAAACTTTTAAAACTTAATGAAACTTATTTTTTTAATGGTTCATAAATCTTTCTTATTTTTACAAAAAATAAAAAATGCGAAACAGAATCATCTTAGCAGTAATTTCAATAATCTTAATTATTTTATTATTCAAATTTTGCGAATTAAAAAAAACAGATTCTTCAAGTCTAGAAAATTCAACCAATTTAATCCAACAACAAATTGTTAATGTCGGAAAACTAGTCGTAACCGAAGGTCATTTTGCTGAAGTTCTAACCTATAAAGACAAAGACGAATATTTTGGTGGCATCGTTTCATTCGATAAAAAAGCACTTTTGGTGGTCAATGCCGATGTTACGGTTGCTTACGATTTGCATCAAATGAAATACGATATTGACGAAAAAAATAAAATTCTTACCATAACAAATGTTCCAAAAGAAGAAATAAAAATCTCGCCAGACATTAAGTTTTACGATGTCGATCAATCCAAACTCAACCCTTTTACAGGCGAAGATTATAACAAAATTTCATTACAAGCAAAAGTATCAATAGCCAAAAAAATCGAAACGTCAACCTTAAAAACCAATGCCCAGAACCGACTAATTTCTGAACTTTCTAAAATGTTAATTTTAACCAATTCAATGGGTTGGAAATTGCAATATAAAGGAAATACAATAAATAATGATTCTGATTTTAAGTTAAAAAATTAATCAGAACCAATGAAACCCATCGACCGCAAATCAGAAATTATTTCAATCGCAGCCAAACTTTTCAAAGAAAAAGGCTACTCAGCAGTGACAATGCGCGACATCGCACAAGCAATGGACATTAAAGCAGCAAGTTTATACAACCACATCAAGTCCAAACAAGAAATTCTCATTTTGATAATCATCGAAATCGCCGAAGAATTTACCAATAAAATGAACCAAATCGTTAACTCCGACGAAACATCAATCCAAAAACTCGAAAAAATAATCGAACTTCATATCGAAATTACAATCAGAAATCCCAACGAACTCGCATCGCTCAACAACGATTGGATGCATTTGACAAACCAAGAATTGACCTATTTCATTAAAATGAGAGAAGATTATGAGCAAAATTTCCGCAAAATCGTCAAAACAGGAATAGCAAACCAACAAATCAAAAACCTCAATCCCGAAGTCATCATATTCTCGATGCTCTCCACATTGCGCACCCTATATATATGGTATGGTAAAAAAAACACCATCAATGAAAAAGTTCTAAAATCCAATATGACCAAAGTTTTAATGAACGGAATTATTTGATTCTTTTAAAGCCAATCCTGCTCTTCGCTACAATTTTTCTCAAATCCGTTGGCTTTTATTGATTTAAAAAGAACTTCCGTTGGTCGTTTTTTTAAATCAATAAAACCTAAACGTCTTTTTCGAAAAATTTTCACTTCGATCAGGGCTAGGGTTTCCAATTTCAAAACAACATTTTCTATACCTCTAACCTCAATGTTTTAAAAAATTTACAACGTTTTCGAAAACCAATCAAAATAATCACTAAATTTGCATATCAAACTAACAAGTGTTAGTTAAAACTTAGTTTTTAAAAATGGCAAAATTTCATTCCATAAAAATCCAAGATATTTACAAAGAAACCAAAGATTGTTCAGTGGTTACTTTCGAAATTCCAAATGATTTAAAACAAGATTTTCATTATAAACAAGGACAATATCTAACGTTAAAAACCATAATCGACGACCAAGATGTGCGTCGTTCCTACTCATTATGTTCATCACCAACCGAAAATAAATGGCAGGTTGCAGTTAAAAAAATCGATGGCGGATTATTTTCTACCTATGTTAATGACAATCTCAAAACAGGAGATTTAATAGATGTAATGCCACCAAACGGAAAGTTTTTTACAGAAACCAACCTAACAAAAGCAAAAAACTATATCGTTTTTGCAGCAGGAAGTGGCATTACACCAATACTTTCAATTATAAAAACCCATTTGGCAACCGAACCAAATTCAAAATTCAAGTTATTTTATCTCAATCGAACCGTAAAATCAATAATATTTAAAGAAGAAATTGAATTACTAAAAAATAAATATTTTGGTCGATTCGAGATTTTTCATTTCCTAACCAAAGAATTTCGAAATATCGAATTATTAAACGGACGATTTACATCAGAAAAATTAAAAGTGCTTACAAAATCAATAATTGACATTCCAAATACTGACGAATGTTTTATTTGTGGCCCCGAAGAAATGATTTTCCTAATAAAAGATGAACTAGTTGCCGCTGGTCTAGATAAAAATAAAATCCATTTCGAATTATTCGGAACAGGAATTAAAAATGATGTGATTGCTAAAAAAATAATTGAAAACAAAATTCAAGGAACAGAAGTCACAATTATCGATGGTGGAAAAGAATTCCATTTCACTATGGATGACGAATTCGACAACATTCTCGACGGAGCAATGGCAGCCGGAGCCGATTTGCCATTTGCCTGCAAAGGCGGTGTTTGTTGCACTTGCCGTTGCAAAATAATATCTGGAACTGTCGAAATGAAAGTCAATTATGCACTCGACGAAGCCGAAGTCGCCAAAGGATTAATATTGAGTTGTCAAGCGGTGCCAACATCTAAAAATGTAATTGTTGAGTTTGGAGTATAGAAAATTTGTTTCAAGGTTAAAGTTTCAGGTTACCCAACTTGAAACTTGAAACCTGAAACTTTAAACAAATAAAGTTATGTCAGAATTTGAAATTAAAAGTTTAGAAGCACAATTCGATGCAAGAATTGCAAGAGACGAAAAAATCGAGCCGAAAGACTGGATGCCCGAAAAATACCGTCAAACCCACATTCGTCAAATATCACAACACGCACATTCCGAAATAGTTGGAATGTTACCCGAAGGGAATTGGATCACTCGCGCACCGTCTTTGAGACGAAAAGTGTCGCTATTAGCCAAAGTTCAAGACGAAGCAGGACACGGTTTGTACTTATATTCTGCCTGCGAAACACTCGGAATTTCGCGTGAAGAATTGTATGAACAATTGCATTCTGGCAAAGCAAAATATTCAAGTATTTTTAATTATCCAACAGTAACTTGGGCAGATATGGGCGCAATTGGCTGGTTGGTCGATGGTGCAGCAATCATTAATCAAGTGCCATTAACCGCAACTTCGTTCGGGCCTTATGCACGAGCAATGGTGCGTGTTTGCAAAGAAGAAAGTTTTCATCAACGTCAAGGATTTGACATTATGATGACTTTAGCAAAAGGTTCAGACGAGCAAAAAGCAATGGCGCAAGACGCACTAAACCGTTGGTGGTGGCCATCGTTAATGATGCTTGGTCCAACTGATGCTGAATCGGTACATACGGAACAATCAATGAAATGGAAATTGAAGCGCAAAACCAATGACGAATTGCGACAACAATTTGTAGATCAAACTGTTCCACAAGCCGAAATGATTGGACTAACGATTCCTGATCCTAACCTAAAATGGAATGAAGAAACCAAACGTTACGATTTTGGCGAAATGAATTGGGATGAATTTTGGCAAGTTGTCAAAGGTCACGGTCCTTGCAATAAAATCCGTCTCGATGCCCGTAAAAACGCTTGGAACAACGGAAAATGGGTGCGTGATGCAGCAATGGCGTATGCCGAGAAAAAAAGCCCCCTAACCTCGCCATCGGCGGAGGGAACTCCAATTATTATGGATAATTTTAAACTAGCAGTATAATTTTAATAACCATCTCGTCTCCCTTCCCTTTGGGAAGGGTCGGGGATGGGCTCTAAACACTATGAAAAACTGGCCTCTATACGAAGTATTTGTAAGATCAAAAAACGGATTAGAACACCGTCATTGTGGAAGTTTGCACGCTAGCGATGCAACAATGGCACTCGAAAACGCTCGTGATGTTTACACCCGTCGAATGGAAGGAGTAAGTATTTGGGTTGTACCATCAACTCAAATTACAGCGTCAAACCCTGAGCATTCCGCCGAATTATTCGAACCAGCAAACGACAAGGTCTATCGTCATCCAACTTTTTATGAGTTGCCAGATGAGCTAAAACATATGTAAAATATTTGAATTTCTAAAAATTTGAGAAAATCGGATAAATCTGAGGGCAAAAAATTTCTAAAGTCAAATAAAAAAATTATTTAAATTTCTTAAAATATTAATATAGACTTAAAACTCTAAACCTCTAATCTCTATGTTAAATAATAAAAATTTAATTCAATATATTCTAGGAATCGCTGACAACGCCTTAATTCTTGGTCAAAGATTAGGCGAACTTTGTGGTCACGGTCCAATTCTAGAAACCGATATTGCAATGACCAACATTGCACTCGATTTGTTAGGTCAAACTCGAAGTTATTATCAATATGCAGCGCAACTTTCTGACAATGAAAATATCACAGAAGATACAATTGCATTTCTCAGAAATGAACGAGAATACCGCAATGTTTTATTAGTCGAGCAACCCAATACCGATTTTGCTTTTACCATAACAAGACAATTTTTGTTCGATGTTTATCATTTGTTATTATTGACCGAATTGCAAAATTCTAAAGACGAAACCTTACAAGCAATTGCCAAAAAAAGTATCAAAGAAGTGACCTATCACGTTCGTTTTTCATCAGATTGGATTATACGTCTTGGAGATGGAACTCAAGAAAGTAATGAAAAAATGCATAATGCAATAAACGATTTATGGACTTTTACCGATGAATTATTTCATCAAACCGAAGCAGATATTGCAATGGTAAACGAAGATATTGGAGTTGATGTAACATTATTAAAAGATTCATTTTACAAAAAAGCAAACGAAATTCTCGAAGAAGCAACATTAAAAACACCAGAAACCAAATATTTTCAAAAAGGCGGAAAACTCGGAATTCATAGCGAACATATGGGTTTTTTATTAGCCGATATGCAATACATGCAACGAAGTTTCCCGAACATGAGTTGGTAAGTTCCGCGAAGTCTCCGACTTCGTGGAAGTGATAAACGGTCTCCGATCGTTTTAATTCACACACACAAAAAAAACTTTAAATTTCTATGTTTAAAAATTAAATGACAAAAACGTTACAAATAGAAGACATATTAAAATCGGTTTCCGATCCTGAAATTCCTGTTTTATCAATTATGGAAATGGGCGTTGTTCGTTCGTATGAAGTCATTAATAATATTGTTGAAGTTACCATAACACCAACTTACAGCGGCTGCCCAGCAATGGATGTAATAGGAGACGACATCAAAAAAGCATTCGAGGAAAACGGTTTCGAAGCCAAAATAAAACTAGTTTTAGCACCAGCCTGGACAACCGATTGGATAACACCAACAGGAAGATTGGCACTCGAAAAATATGGAATCGCTTCGCCACTCGAACCAGAAGCCGATAAAGATGCATTATTAGGGAACAAAAAATTAGTCAAATGTCCGCAATGCAAATCATTAAACACAAAATTAGTAAGTCAATTTGGGTCAACTGCTTGCAAGGCTTTTTTTCAATGCGAAGATTGCTTGGAGCCTTTCGATTATTTCAAATGTCTAAAATGAAATGATTAACGAATTTTGATTTTAGTTTTCTAATTCTGAAATCAAAAATCGTTAATCTTCAATCAAAAATAAATAAATGAGTTCCATAATTTTAAAAATAGAAAACCAAATTGCATTTATTAATTTAAATCGACCAGACGTTTTCAATAGTTTCAATCGTGAAATGGCTTTATTAATGCAAGAAACATTAGATATTTGTGCCAACGATAACAACATTCGAGCCATTGTAATTACCGGAAACGGAAAAGCATTTTGTGCAGGTCAAGATATTGGAGAAATCACAAATCCAGAATTAAATCCAGGTTTTCGTAAAATATTGGACGATCATTACAATCCGATAATCAAAAAAATCCGAAGCATCGAAAAACCAATAATTGGTGCCATAAACGGAGTTGCTGCTGGTGCGGGAGCCAATATTGCCTTGGCTTGCGACGTTATTTTAGCATCGGAAAATGCTAGTTTCATTCAAGCATTTTCAAAAATCGGACTAATTCCAGATAGCGCAGGAACATTCTTCTTGCCAAGATTAATCGGAATGCAAAAAGCAACCGCATTAATGATGTTAGGCGATAAAGTCACAGCACAAGAAGCCGAAAGTTTAGGAATGATTTACAAAAGTTTTCCATCGGATATTTTCGAAGATGAAGTTTTAAAAATGGCAACAACATTAGCAAATATGCCAACAAAAGCATTAGGTTTAACCAAAAAATTAATGAACCAATCGCTAACCAATAATCTCGAACAACAATTACAACTAGAAAGTGATTTGCAAATCGAAGCCAGTGAAACTAACGATTATCGCGAAGGTGTGGCTTCATTTTTAGAAAAAAGAAAACCAATTTTTAAAGGTAATTAATCCTAACAGGTTTTCAAAACCTGTTAGGTATTAGATGAAAAATATGAAACTAGATATTTACCAAATCGACGCATTCACAGAAACCATTTTCGGAGGAAATCCTGCTTGTGTGGTTCCTTTAGAAAATTGGCTTTCTGATGATGTTTTATTAAAAATCACACAAGAAAATTCAGTCGCTGAAACCGCTTTTTATGTCATTAATAGCGATAAAATTCATTTGAGATGGTTCACGCCCGAAATTGAAATGGATTTGTGCGGACACGCAACATTGGCAACGGCGCACGTTTTAATTTCAATATTAAATTATCCGAAAAATGAAATTATTTTCGAAACTTTAAGTGGCGATTTGATAGTAACTTTTGCAGATGATTTGTACACTTTGGATTTTCCATCACGAAGACCAATTGCTTGTAAATTGCCTGAATTTATTTCTAATTCATTCAATATTCAGCCAATAGAAACCTTAAAATCTAGAGACTATGTTCTGGTTTTTGAAAACGAACCAGATATAAAAAACATCAAAATCGACCGACAAATATTCGACAAAATGAATATGGATACTGGTGGCGTAATAGTCACATCAAAAGGAGTAAATTCTGATTTTGTGTCTCGTTTTTTCACACCTCAAGCAAGCATTCTTGAAGATCCAGTTACAGGCTCTGCACATTGTTCATTAATTCCATATTGGTCAGAAAAATTGAATAAAACCAAACTTTCAGCCATTCAATTATCCGAAAGAAAAGGGTTTTTATATTGTGAACAAAAAGGCGACAGAGTTTTGATTTCTGGAAAAGCAAAAACCTATTTAATTGGCACGATTTTCATCGGATAATTAAAAAAAGAAATCCTCAAACAGTTAGAGGATTTTGAAAAATATAGATTTTATAAAAGTCAAAATGATTACAAACATTCAAAATAAATATTCTCCAACAGTTCCCCCTTCGGGGGTTAGGGGGCTGGGTGTTATAGGTTCAGGAACAATGGGAAGTGGCATCGCACAAGTTGCAGCAACTTCGGGTTGTGCTGTAAAAATTTTCGATACCAATGAAGACGCTTTAGCAAAAAGCAAAATAAATCTTGAAAATACTTTATCAAAATTAGTTGAAAAAGGCAAAATCGACGAGTTAGAAAAAGTAAGAATTTCTGAAAACATCTCTTACGTGAATGAGTTGTCGGAATTATCAAATTCAGATTTAGTTATCGAAGCAATCATCGAAAATTTAGAAATCAAACAAAAAATATTCTGCGATCTAGAAAAAATCGTTTCCGAAAATTGCATTTTAGCATCCAATACATCTTCATTATCAATAACATCAATTGCGAGTTCTTGTCAAAAGTCAAATCGAGTTATTGGAATACATTTCTTTAATCCAGCACCATTAATGCAATTAGTCGAAGTTATTCCAGCCATACAAACTAGCGACGAAGTTCTTCAAAAAGCAACTCAAATTATTTCATATTGGAAAAAAGTGGTTGCAGTTGCCAAAGATACACCAGGATTTATTGTAAATCGAGTTGCAAGACCATTTTACAGCGAAGCATTACGCATTTACGAAGAAGGATTTGCCAGTTTCGAAACGATTGATTATGCAATGAAAACCATCGGAAATTTCAAAATGGGACCATTCGAATTAATGGATTTTATTGGTCACGATGTCAATTATACTGTAACCGAAACTGTTTTCACAGCATTTTATTTCGATCCAAGATACAAACCATCATTCACACAAAAACGATTAGTCGAAGCAGGTTTTCTAGGAAGAAAATCAGGTCGAGGTTTTTATGATTATAATCCAAATCCTGTCATCCCGAGCGCAGTCGAGGGACAACCAAATCAAGATACCCAAACTTTACAAATAATTTTCGATAGAATATTAGTAATGTTAATAAATGAAGCCGCCGAAGCATTATTTTTAAACATAGCCTCTGCCAAAGATATCGACAATGCAATGACCAAAGGGGTCAATTATCCAAAAGGATTACTCGCTTGGGCAAATGAAAAAGGCATCGATTGGTGCGTTGAAAAACTAGATGATTTATACAATGAATACCACGAAGATCGTTATCGTTGCAGTCCGATTTTAAGGAAATATAAAGTTTCAGGTTTAAAATTTCAAGTTTCATAACTCATATAAAATTAAACCTTGTGAGCTTTGTGAAAAACTTTGTGAACTTTGTGGTAAAATAAAAAAATGAACGGAGAAAAAATCCCATACAGAATGTTAAGTCAAGACAATTACAGTCAATGGCTTGGCATAGAAATTCTCGAATGCGAAATTGGTCGATGCAAAGTCGCGATGACCGTTCGCAAAGAAATGCTCAACAGCATGAATAAAGCCCACGGTGGCATCACATACAGTTTAGCAGACACCGCTTTTGGGTTTGCTTCAAACACACACGGAAAGTTTGCGGTTTCTATCGAAACCTCAATCAATCATATCGAAGCAGTCAACGAAGGCGATTATTTAACAGCCGAATCAGTAATCGAAAAAGTAAATAACAAATTAGGATTCAATATCATAGAAGTAAAACGAGGAGACGAATTAGTAGCACTTTTCAAAGGCGTCGTTTATAGAACCAATAAAGATTGGAAACAAGCCCCCTAGCCCCGCCGCGGCGGGGGAACTCCAAATATAGTTTTAAAATATTATAAAAATTAAAATGAACGATACAAATTTAAGTACAAACATAGGAGTTCCCCCTTCGGGGGTAAGGGGGCTTGAAGCATATATTATAGACGGAGTTCGAACTCCAATCGGAAGTTACCAAGGAACATTAGCATCAATTCGTGCCGATGATTTGGGAGCATTGGTAATAAAAACTGTTGTCGAAAATAATCCAAATATCCCAAAAGATGCATATGACGACGTGATTATGGGTTGCGCCAATCAAGCAGGCGAAGACAATCGCAACGTCGCAAGAATGTCATTATTATTGGCAGGATTACCCGAAACAGTTCCTGGCGAAACAGTAAATAGACTTTGCAGTTCAGGATTATCAGCTATCATTCACGCTAATCGTGCTATAAAAGCAGGTGATGGACACGTTTTTATCGCTGGCGGAATCGAGAATATGACACGTGGACCATTTGTTGTTTCTAAACCATCTTCGGCTTATGGAACCGATTCAAAAATGTTTGATACCACTTTCGGATGGCGTTTTATCAATCCAAAACTCCACGAAATGTATGGCACCGATGCAATGGGAGAAACTGCCGAAAATCTAGTAGAAAAATACAATATTTCTCGTGAAGATCAAGATACATTTGCATTTAATAGTCAATTGAAAGCAACTGCTGCCCAAAATTCGAGTCGATTAGCAAAAGAAATTGTATCAGTAGAAATTCCACAACGAAAAGGCGATGCTATTCAATTCTCCAAAGACGAATTTATAAAACCAGCAACCTCAATCGAAGGATTATCAAGACTGCGTTCAGCATTCAAAAAAGATGGAAGCGTAACTGCTGGTAATTCATCAGGATTAAACGATGGTGCTTGTGCAGTCATTATAGCATCTGCGGAAGCGGTCCAAAAATATAACTTGAAACCTTTGGCTCGAATTGTAAGTTCAGCAGTTGTCGGCGTGTTACCAAACATAATGGGAATTGGTCCAGTCGAAGCAACTAAAAAAGCTCTAGAAAAAGCCAATTTAACATTAGATCAAATAGATATTATCGAACTCAACGAAGCATTTGCCTCACAAAGTATTGCTTGTCTTCGTGAATTAGGATTAAAAGACAACGATCCAAGAGTGAACCCAAACGGTGGTTCAATAGCAATCGGTCATCCACTAGGCGTAACTGGAGCAAGAATATGTTATTCGGCAGCATTAGAATTACAAATTCAACAAAAACAATACGCATTAATCACAATGTGCATCGGCGTTGGACAAGGTTATGCAGCGATTATTGAAAGAGTTAAAGATTGATGATTGCAGATTAACGATTTTTGATTTTAGATTTAAAATCCAAGTAAATCAGAAAAATTACATGGAAAAATTAAAATTTATAAAACTTAAGTTTAGTAATTTAAATTTGTGAAATCTACATTAAACAATTTGTGAAAATTTGTGGTAAAAATAAAAATCTGCGAATTTGCGGTTAAAAAATAAAGTATGAGCAAAATACAAAACTACATAAACGGTCATTGGACTTCAGGTCAAGGCGAAGGTGTTCCATTATTCGACTCTGTAACTGGTAAAATAATCGGTAATACATCAACCGAAGGATTAAATTTCGGAGAAATATTGCATTACGGACGAACAAAAGGCGGCGAGAAACTTCGTAAAATGACTTTTCAAGAACGCGGCAATATGATCAAAAGTTTGGCGATGTATTTAACCAAACGCAAAGATGCTTTCTACGAATTAAGTTACCGAACCGGAGCAACCAAAATTGACTCGTGGATTGACATCGAAGGCGGATTCGGAAATTTATTCGCAAATGCAAGTCTTCGAAAATTATTCCCAAATCAATCCTATCACGTCGAAGGCGACCCAATAGATTTGTCCAAAGGCGGACGTTTTATGGCACACCACATATTAGTTCCAAAAATTGGAGTTGCGGTTCACATCAATGCATTTAATTTTCCCATTTGGGGAATGTTAGAAAAATGCGCTTGCAACTGGATGGCAGGAATGCCAGCCGTTGTTAAACCAGCAACATCAACTTCTTATTTAACTGAGGCCGTTGTTCGTGAAATCATAAAATCAAACATTTTGCCCGAAGGCGCATTGCAACTCATTTGTGGGTCAGCAAACACACTTTTAGATACTGTCGAAAGCCAAGATGTGGTAACTTTTACTGGTTCAGCAACAACTGGTCGAATGTTAAAATCGCACCCAAGAATTATTCAAGAATCTGTACCTTTTAATATGGAAGCCGATTCTTTAAATTCATCAATTCTTGGCGAAGATGCTATTGTTGGAACTCCAGAATTCGATTTATTCATCAATCAAGTTAGAAGCGAAATGACTGTAAAATGCGGTCAAAAGTGTACTGCAATTCGTCGTGTAATCGTTCCAGAAAACCTGATGGACGATGTTCAAATCGCACTTGGAAAAGCATTAGATAAAGTCGTAATTGGTGATCCAAGACTGAAAGAAGTCCGTATGGGCTCGCTTGTTTCTATGTCGCAAGTACAAGAAGTTAAAGACCGAGCCAACGAAATTGCCAAAACTGCCAAAATTGTGTATGGCGATTTCGACAAATTAAATTTAGTCGGTGCCGATGCCAATAAAGGCGCATTTATTGCCCCAATGTTACTCCGAGAAGAAAATCCGTTTACCAATTTAACAGCTCACGAAACCGAAGCATTTGGTCCAGTTGCGACGATTATGCCATATAGAAATCTTGACGAAGCAATCGAATTGGCTCGAATGGGAAAAGGTTCGTTAGTATCTTCAATCGTAACCAATTCTGACGAAATTGCAAAAGAATATGTTGTAAATGCAGCTACGCATCACGGACGAATTTTGGTACTCAATCGTGAAAACGCCAAACAAAGTACAGGTCACGGTTCGCCATTGCCACAACTCGTTCACGGTGGTCCTGGTCGTGCTGGCGGTGGAGAAGAAATGGGCGGAATTCGAGGCATCAAACACTATATGCAACGTTGTGCCATTCAAGGTTCGCCAACAACTTTAACCGAAATTACAGGCATTTATCAACCCAATTCTGCTTACAAAGAAATCACCCAACATCCGTTTCAATACCATTGGGAAGACATCCAACCCGGAATGTCATTACGAACGCACAATCGAACAGTTACAGATACTGATATCATCAATTTTTCGAATCTAACTTGGGATCATTTCTATGCGCATACTGATATTACTTCGCTTGACGGAAGTATTTTCAAGAAACGAACAGCTCACGGATATTTCATTTTAGCAGCAGCAGCCGGATTATTCGTGTATCCAAATAAAGGACCAGTTGCCGCCAATTACGGACTAGAAGAATGTCGTTTCTTGCGTCCAATTTATCACAACGATACAGTTTATGTTCGTTTAACTTGCAAACAAAAAATCGATCGTGATGTCGCTTCAGCCGAACATCCAAGCGGAATTGTAAAATGGTTTGTTGAGGTTTTCGATACTGAAAATGAGTTGGTTGCAGTTGCTACAATTCTTACAATGGTTCAGAAAAAACAACAAACTTTCGTCGAAATGACAGACGAAAAAATTACGGAATCTTTGAACAAATTAACCGAAATTTCCAAACCAAAATGGGGAATTTTAACGCCACAACATTTGTTAGAACATTTGGAATATGGTTACAGAATTATGTCTGGTCAAATTCAAGATTTCGAAATTTCAACACCAGAAACTATTCTAGAAAAAGTGCATAATTCGTTATACAATTTCGATAAATTTCCAAAAGAAAAGCCTTATCCAACAATGAAAGTTGGCGAGGTGGAAAATTTAATTCATCAAGATTTAGTCACTGCAAAAACTAAATTTCTAGAAGCAAGAGCGCAATACAAGACTTTTTTCAAAGAAAATCCCGAAGCCATTCTTAAAAATATAGTTTTCGGTGAATTAAATAAATATGAATCCTATTTATTAGAACGAAAACATTTAAACCATCATTTCGAACAATTTGATATACTATGATTGTCATTGCGAGGAACGAAGCAATCTGAAGCCAATCCCGCTATCATTCCAATCTTTTTTGAGGCGAAGAAAAATCGCCTCAAAAAAGGATTTTCCCTTCTATCGGGGCTAAAAAATAGAATAAATGAAAATCTGCGTAAATCAGTTAAATCTGTGTCATCAGCGTTCAAACAAATAAATCAGTTGGTTCCAAAATGGAACTATCTAAATTTCAATTTAATTTAACGAGAAAATCTCGGTAACTCAATAATTAAAATCCAACCGTTCGGAATTTTCGAACAGTTCAAAAAAAATAGTTTTCAAAATGGAAAACCAATTAAATAAATTCATTCTCTATTCAACGCCATCTGGCGAAGTTCGTGTTGATGTATTATTAGAAAACGAAACCGTTTGGTTAACTCAAAAAGCAATGGCAACATTGTTTGATTGTAGTTCCGATAATATTTCATTACATCTCAAAAATATCTTAAATTCTAATGAATTAAGTGCAAATTCAGT
>JAYVBR010000404.1:0-2661 GCA_043750395.1 Bacteroidota bacterium
GGAAAAATAATTTCGTCGTTAAACTTCAATGAATTTTCTTGATTAGATAAAATTTCGTCTTCATTTGCATATTTAATCGATGCCATTGATGTTAAACCTGGTTTTAGATTTAAAATCTTTCGGTTTTCACCTTCTAATCTATCATAATAACCGGCAATATCTGGTCTTGGACCAACAAAACTCATATTGCCAATTAAAATATTAAGTAATTGTGGCAATTCGTCAATTTTGTATTTTCTAATAAATTTTCCAAATTTCGAAATTGTTTCAGAATTATTTTGAATAGATTTTAATTTGAAAATTTTAAATATTTTACCAAATTGTCCAACTCTTTTTTGAATAAAAAGTCCGTTAGATTTAGTGTCAATCGATGCCAATATCCAAAACAACAAAATGAAAAAACCAAGAAAAAGTATTCCAAAAAGCGAAAAAACAATATCAAAAATTCTTTTATTCATTGAAAATATAAATTTTAACTTATAATATTAATGATTTCAGAAAGATCATTAATTATGAATTGAGGCAAATATACATCATCTTTTACAAAATCTTGTTTGTGAATATTTTGTCTATCGTCTAACAAACAAATGGTTTGCCAACCTAATTTATTTGGTGCAACAAAATCTTTTGAAATGTTGTCACCAATATAAAAAAATTCGTCGCTTTCTAAATGTTCGAAAATTTCAAAATTTTTAGAATCTGGTTTTTCCGAACCAAATTCCTCAGAAATTACAACCATATCAAATAAATTTTGAATGTCTAAAGCTTTTAATTTATTTCTTTGAGTTATCGAAAAACCGTCGGTAATTAATCCTAAAAAATGTCCTTTTTGTTTTAAATCGAATAATAATTGTTTGTTTTTTGAATTTGAATCAAAATCAGGAAAATGATTTCTATAAATATTTTTTAAATCTTTAATAAGAATATCAGCATATTGCATTTGAATGTTTTGAAAAACATTTTGTTTATCATAATACCAATCTATCATTTGATGGAACAAATCGAGGTTTTTAGCATCAACAAATCGAGCAATTTCTTGAAAAGCCGATTTTAAAAAATCAATTTCTTTGACCAAAGTGTCATCTAAATCGAAAACAATTGTACAAATTTTCATTATCTAAAGATTGAAATTTCTAACTAAAACCTCATTATCATAGCGCAACATTAGTAAGTTTTTTTCCCAATCTTGAAAATTTTCAACATGCTGATTTAATAAATATTCATCAATAATCCATTTTACGAAATTGGCTCCAGCCAAATAACTTAATGGAAATCCGCCTCCAAATCTTGGGTTAATTTCGATTCCGTAAATTGCATTGGTTTTATTATTTACAAATATTTGCAAAGTTATACAACTTCTAAAACCAGCTATATACTCTAATTTTTTCCAAATTTCGGCATTAAAATTTTCTAATTTAGTGATGGCTTTGTTGACTTCACCATCACGAACCTCGAGTCTTTGTCTTGGTACTAAACATTTCAAATGACAGTTTTTGTCATAATACATATCGATTGTAAATTCGGTATGTTTTGAATGATCTAAATATTCAAGAAACATTAATTTATCGTTTTCTAGATGGTAATCTGTTATGTGTTCTTGATTTAAAATCACAAAATTATCGACGCTGCGGCTTCCGTCGATTGGTTTTATATAAATTGGTAATTCGTAATTGGTTTTAGAAAATTCTTTGGCACAATTTATTTTTTGCTTTCTAAAAAAATCGTGTGTTAATCTTTTGTTTCTGAATATTGAAACCGTTTCAAAATCTGAAATTACGATTTCGATATTTTTATTTCTAAAATAATTGATGTTTTTTGATAAAATCAATAATTCTGTGTCAATTGTTGGAATGATTAATTTTATACTGTTATCAATACAAATTTTAAGCAATTCTTGAATGTAATTTTCATCGGTAACTTTGGCAACTTTAAAAAAACCGTCAGCAACGTAACAAGCCGATGACAATTCAGGATTGAAATCGGTTGTAAAAACTTTAGCATCAATAAAAACTTTCTTTAGTTCGATTTTAAAAAATTTTACTAATGAAACGCGCCGTCCAGCTGATGTTATTAATATGTTGTTCATAGAATTGAAGTTGATTTTCTTTTAATATTTAATCTTTTATTTGGCATCAAATCTTGGCATTGTCGAATGTCCATTTGCAGAAATTTCAGAAGTTTTGAATATTTTCGTCAGTGTTAAAAAAAATATTTTGATGTCTAAAAAAAAATTAATATTCTGAACATAATAAACATCATATTCGAATTTTTGATTCCAATTGATTGCATTTCTGCCATTTATTTGCGCCCAACCTGTAATTCCAGGTTTGACATTGTGCCTTTGTATTTGAATTTTCGAGTAAAAATTAAGATACGAAACCAATAATGGTCGAGGACCAATGAGACTCATATCGCCAATAATCACATTCAAAAGCTGCGGAATTTCGTCGAGCGAGGTTTTGCGAACAAATTTTCCGATTCTGGTCAAACGAACTTCATCTGATAATAAATTACCGCTTGAATCTTTATTATCATTCATAGTTTTGAACTTTATGATTTTGAAAATCTTGCCATTTAAACCAGGACGATCTTGAAAAAAAAACGGACTTCCGTTGTTTGCAAAACCTAATAATAATGCTACCAACAAAAAAATTGGAAATA
>JAYVBR010000405.1:0-2661 GCA_043750395.1 Bacteroidota bacterium
TCGCCAACCGAATTGTCGCCTTTTAAAACCACCGATGGATATTTCCAAGTAATTGCGGATCCTGTTTCGACTTGTGTCCAAGATATTTTGGCGTTTTTCTCGCAAATTCCTCGCTTGGTTACAAAATTAAAAACACCACCTTTTCCTTCTTTATTTCCAGGATACCAGTTTTGAACAGTCGAATATTTTATTTCGGCATCGTCTAAAGCAATGAGTTCCACACAAGCAGCGTGCAATTGGTTTTCATCTCGACTTGGCGCAGTGCAACCTTCAAGATAAGAAACGTAACTTCCAGCATCTGCAATTAAAAGTGTGCGTTCGAATTGTCCTGTTCCTGCTTGGTTAATTCGAAAATAAGTAGATAATTCCATAGGGCAACGAACGCCTTTTGGTATGTAACAAAAACTGCCGTCAGAAAAAACTGCAGAATTTAAAGCTGCATAAAAATTATCTTTTTGTGGAATAACAGTTCCAAGATATTTGCGAACCAATTCTGGATGTTCACGAATGGCTTCAGATATAGAACAAAAAATTATGCCTTTTTCGTTTAATGTTTTCTTGAAAGTTGTGGCTACAGATACTGAATCGACCACAATATCCATTGCGATATTGTTCATCATTTTTTGTTCATCGACATTGATTCCTAGTTTTTTGTACATTGCCAAAAGTTCAGGATCTACATCATCTAACGTTTTATTTGGGTCGATAGATTTTGGAGCAGAATAATAAGATATTGCTTGAAAATCGGGTTTTTCGTATTTGACATTTGCCCATTCTTTTTCTTCCATTTGCTCCCATGCACGATAGGCTTCAATGCGCCAATCGGTCATCCAAGATGGCTCATCTTTTTTGCGAGAAATGGCTCGAACAATTTCTTCGTTCAATCCAATAGGAAAAGTCTCGGACTCTATATCTGTATAAAATCCGTATTCGTATTCTTTGGTTTCAAGTTCGATTTTTAGGTCGTCTTCGGTGTATTTACTCATTTGTAATATTCGTATAAGAATTCAAATTTGTGTTGATCTACTTTTTTATCGTATTTTAAATCGTCAGCTTTTTTAAAGATAATTTCCTTAATTAAATTTTTATTTAAGTACTTAATTTTTAAAACCTCAACTTTATTTACTTTAGAAGAATAATTCAAATCATCTATTTTTGAAATAGTTGAAATTAAATTATCAGAATGTGGTCTTAATGTATTTGTTAAAGGGAAAAAGTTGTTTAATTGATTGAATTTTGTTTTAAAATTATTTAACCAACCCGATTCAATAAAACTAAGCTCGTTATTGTTTTCAAACCTGTAACTATCAATTAAATATGTGTAATTTTCATTGTCTGAGTAAAAGCTTTCATAATTTAAAAAATCAGATTTTAAATTATAGAAATTCACTCTCAAATCATCTGCTACTATTAACTTTTCGTTATTGTAATAAATATTTTTAGAATCTACGAAAACACCATATTTAGCAGATTTGAAAGATACTGTTGTTTTTGAAATTAAATTGTCTTTATATTCAAATGTAACTTTCCCTTTAGCCTGTTCTTTATCATCACTAGAAATAATTGCATAATTTGGAAAACCATTTTTATTGAAATAAATCTCTTGCCAAGGATTTTTTAATTCCTTAAAATCTGTATTTATGGTAATTTTTTTTACGGTTTTAAAATCAAAATCAAAAAATTCGTCATAATGTTCAAGAACTTTCATTTGTGAAAACAAAATCTTTTTGATGTACTTATTTGATAGAATTTTAGAATTATTATTTGGGTTCCATATTAATTCGTTTTTAATACTGTCCTTTTTATTCTGATAATCTTTGACGTACGAAGATTTTAAAACTTTACCTGTATATTCAGAAAAATATTCTGAACTTTTAATTATTTTATCATATTCTACAACTTCTGAATCCTTTTTTCCATTCCAATAAAATATTTTGCTGTAGGTTTCATTAAGTTCATCTAACGAATAATTATTTTTATCGGCATTATTAAAAACTAATTTACCTTTTTGATAAAATCTGTAAGTGCTTGAGTACTTGAAATTTGATTTTAATTCTTTTATTTCGCGTTCAACCATTGTAGTATCAACAATCGAATTATTAGTAATATAAACCACAATATAAACTGGTTTGCCAATTTGTACAGTTATATCATTGTATTTTTCGTCATAAATTTTATCATATCGCTTTGATTGAGTTATTTGACTGTTTTTTTGAGCATAAAAAACACTAAAATTTATAAGAAATATTAAAATCAAATATTTTTTCATATTACATCGAAAAACTCTCCCCACAACCGCAAGTTCTACTTGCATTTGGGTTGTTAAAAACAAATCCTTTTCCGTTTAATCCGCCAGAAAATTCTAGAATTGTTCCTGCAAGATATAAAAACGATTTTTTTTCGACTGCGATTTTTACATTATTATCTTCGAAAACTTTATCGTTTTCGCCTATTTGTTTATCGAAAGTCAAATCATACGACAATCCTGAACAACCACCAGATTTTACGCCAACTCGAACGTAATCTATAGAAGCGTCAAAACCATCGTCTTTCATCATATCGACAATTTCTTTACTGGCTGATTCAGATACTTTAATCATGTTATTTTTCGATTTGGGAATTTTTCTAAATATTACGCAAATATATTACATTTAAACGTTT
>JAYVBR010000406.1:0-13816 GCA_043750395.1 Bacteroidota bacterium
GAAATCTCGATTCAAATCAAAGTTTCGCCCATTGCCACGAAAACCATATTCTTCTGGCCCATCTTGATTGGCTCGAGTTGTCGAATTTCGATTCAGTGCTCCGCCAATATTATAAACTGGAATGGCAACAATCACAGAGTTTTTAGGAATTTTAATTTTTCCCAAAGCCAAATCTCGAAACAACATCATTGTTGCATCAATACCATCTGGTTCACCAGCGTGAATGCCGTTATTGATAAGAATTATGGCTTTGTTTTTCTGAATTTGTTTAAAATCAAAATTTTTTTCTGGATTAAATGTTACAATATGCAATGGAAACCCAGAATCGGTCAAACCCATTTCTTGCATTTTAATCGTCGAAAAATCATTTGCTAAAAGCGAATAAAAATTAATAGTTTCTTGATAGTTAGCTGATTGATTTCCGTTTCCTTTTTCGAAAAAGGTTTTGTATTTGGTATCATTCTGAGAGAAAATGGATAACGAAATAAAGATTAATATATAAGTGTAAATTTTCATTGTTTTTGTTTTGATTTCAAAAGTAGGTAAATTCAATTTCAATGGCAATAACAATATCAATAACAATTTCAATAACAAAAGTCAATTTCACTATAAATTAAATTATCAATTTCAATTACAATATATTTTAGTCATCAGTCAAGAAAATCTTAATACTCAAATTTTAATACTTTAGTTTGTTTTGCGAAGTCTCCGACTTCGAAGCTGTGATTAAAGGTCTCTGACCTTTTTACCCGATATAAACATTTTTTTTAACTACTTTTGCAAAAATAAAAAAATGTATAAAAACTCAAATTCCAACAATATTCTTGGCAATTTAGGAATCGAAAACCTAAACGAAATGCAAGTTGCAGCGCAAGAAACCATTTTGAATGACATTAATGTTTTGTTACTTTCGCCAACTGGTTCTGGAAAAACTTTGGCATTTTTGTTGCCTATTTTTGAAATGTTGCAACCCGAAATTCTTTCGGTTCAGACTTTAATTTTGGTTCCATCTCGTGAATTAGGATTGCAAATCGAGCAAGTTTGGAAAAAAATGGGAACCGATTATAAAGTCAATGTTTGCTATGGCGGACATTCTATTGATACCGAAATTAAAAATTTGAGCAATCCGCCAGCCGTTTTAATTGGAACTCCAGGCAGAATTGCCGACCATATTGATCGTGGAAATTTTAGAATTGATAAAATTCAAACCTTGATTCTTGACGAATTCGATAAATCCTTACAACTCGGTTTTCACGAGCAAATGTCATTTATTATCGGAAAATTGACAAAATTGAACAAACGAGTTTTGGTTTCGGCAACTTCGGATATTGAAATTCCAAAATATACACGAGTTATCAATCCGACGATTTTGGATTTTATTCCTAACGAAGAAGAAAAATCGAATCTTTCGACCAAATTGGTAATTTCGAAAGAAAAAGACAAAATCGGAAGTTTGTTCAACCTAATTTGTTCGTTGAAATCCGAATCGGCAATTATTTTTTGTAACCATCGCGATGCTGCCGAAAGAATTAGCGATACGCTTTGCGAAAAAGGAATTTATGCAACATATTATCACGGTGGAATGGATCAAGAGGAGCGAGAACGGGCTTTGATTCAATTTAGAAACGGAAGCGTGAGTTATTTAATTACAACCGATTTGGCTGCTCGTGGTTTGGATATTCCAGAAATGAAACACGTTATTCATTATCATTTGCCATTAAAAGAAGACGAATTTACACACAGAAATGGCCGAACTGCCAGAATGTTATCGTCAGGAACTGCTTACATTATTCACAACGAAACCGAAAAAAAGTTAGATTATATTGATTATAGAATGCAAATTTTATCAATCGAAAATTCGACTAATTTGCCAAAACCGCCTCAATTTCTAACGGTGTATATATCGGGTGGCAAGAAAAATAAATTGAATAAAATTGATATTGTGGGTTTCTTTTCTCAAAAAGGAAAACTCGAAAAAGGCGATTTAGGATTGATTGAAGTCAAAGATTTTATTTCGTTTGCTGCCGTAAAATTCAATAAAGTGCAAGATTTATTAAAAAACATTCGTGAAGAAAAAATGAAAGGCAAGAAATTTAAAATTGAAATTGCTAGGAAAGTAGTTAAGAAAACCGACGAATAGTAAATTTCATAGATTAAAGTTAGTTTTAATCAGATATTTATTATAATATTGTGCAAAAAATTAACTACTACCTTTTATGAAATTAAAATTTCTCCCAATTTTAATTCTTTTGGCTTTGATTTGTTCGTGTTCAAAAGAAGAGATTAAAACTGAAACTATTAACCCAGCAATAATTGATCCTGTTGTTGTAGCTCCAATTATTAATCCAACAGGAGTTTATTTGCTAACTGCTTTTAATACTTCGTTTCCAACCAATTTGAATGGTGATGCAATTTCTTCTACAAACCAAATGGCAGAAACCAATTGTTACGATAATTATTGGTTAGATTTGAAGGCTGATGGCACATTTACTAATGACAATCGACTTTCAATTGTAACTGGTTCTGCACCAAGTTCAACTTTAGTTTGTGAACAAAAAACTACTTTAGCTGGTAATTATACTGTTACTGGAAATGTTATTAAACTTAAATTTATTAATGGAGTTACAGCAAATCAAGAATTGAAATTAACCAGTTCTGAAAATAAAATTTTAAAATCAGAAATTATTAAATCAATGTTTATATCAAGTACTTTTAATGGAAGTTATTTATCAACTCGAGCAGATGTTGAATATGTTTACACTAAAAAACCATAGTCGTTAATTATAAAAAAAATCTCCAAATTGTTGGAGATTTTTTTTTATAATTTTTTGACATATTGCGTAATTATAACTATTAATTGTCCATCTACTTTGCCTTCAATATATTCCGCATTTTCGTGATCTAAACGAATATTTCTGACAGATGTTCCTTGTTTGGCAACCATACTTGAACCTTTGACTTTCAAATCTTTAATTAATACAACCGAATCGCCGTGAGTTAAAATAACGCCATTTGAATCACGATGAATGATTTTGTTTTCGTCTTCTTCGCCTTCACCAGTTGCTTTTGCATATTCTAAAACTTCATCGTCGAAGTACATCATTTCTAGCAATTCTTTAGGCCAGCTGTGATTTCGTAAACGGCTCAACATTCGCCAAGCAACTACTTGAACGGCAATGTTTTCGTTCCACATTGAGTCGTTCAAACAACGCCAATGGTTCACATCTTCGGTTCCTAAATTTTCTATTTGATTAATGCAATTAGAACAAGCCAAAATACTTTCGTCAAGATTGGCTTTTTTGGTTGGCAAAACTAAAAATTCTTTTAAATTTTCGATACTTGAACAAAGTTCGCATTTCGAATCGGCTCTTTTATTTAATTCTCTTAGGAAACTCATTTAATTAATTTTTGCGAAAGTAGTTTTTTATATCAATCAAAACTGTTAAATTCTAACTGAATCTGGAACTAAAACCTTGTAATCGCCACCATTTCTGATAACATCACGAACAATACTTGAACTAATAAATGAGGTTTTTGCTGCTGTCAATAAAAAAACAGTTTCAATTTTGGTTAATCGTCTGTTGGTATGGGCAATAGCTTTTTCAAATTCGAAATCGGCTGGATTTCTTAATCCACGTAAAATAAATTCGGCATCGAGTTTTTTGCATAAATCTATTGTCAAACCTTCATAAGTTATTACAGATATTTTGGGTTCATCTGTGAAAGCGTCAACTAAAAATTTTTTTCTATCGTCGAGCGAAAACATATATTTCTTGTCGGCATTGATGCCAATTGCAATAATTATTTCATCAAATAATGGCAAACTTCTTTTGATAATGTCATAATGACCAAGCGTAATTGGGTCAAATGAACCAGGGAAAATAGCTTTTTTCATTTTAAATTAAATTTAAGAATTAATAAATTACTAAAATTTATTTCATCCAAATTGACTTTCGTTTTAACGCAATTTCAATTTCGTTATCGAACATTTCTGTCATATTAAAATTGGCAATTGCTGCTTGTTGTGGTAAAATACTTTGTGGTGATAAACCTGGATTAGTATTGATTTCTATAAAATGTGGAATGCCATTCATAATTATAAAATCTGATCTAGAAAAACCAGACATTCCCAATGAATCATAAACTTTTATTGCAGTTTCTTGAACTAAAATTGCCTCCTTTTCTGAAATTCTTGCTGGAGTTACTTCATTGGATTTACCTAAATATTTGGCTTCATAATCAAAAAAATCGTTTTCAGAAATGATTTCTGTAATTCCTAAAACAGTTGTTTTTCCTTTAAAATTGAAAACTCCAACAGAAACTTCTGTTCCAACCAATGCCGATTCTATTAATATTTCATTGTCTTCTGCAAATGCAAATTCTAAAGCTTTTGGCAATTCAGATAAATCTTTAACTCTTGAAACTCCAAGTGAACTTCCTGATTGATTGGGTTTTACGAAAAACGGTAATCCTAATTCGACAACTATTTTATTTTCATCGATTGCATCTCCTTTTTTTAAATAAATTGATTTTGCTTTCGGAATATTAAATTTTGATAAAACTGATAATGTATCTCGTTTGTTAAATGTCAACGCCGATTGATAAAAATTACAACCTGTGTATGGAATATTTAACAATTCCCAATAGGCTTGTAAATGTCCATCTTCGCCAGGAGTGCCGTGAATTGTGTTTACAACAACGTCGAATTTTGTGATTTTATTATCTACGAAAAACGAAAAATCGGATTTGTTAATCGAATATTTTTGACCATCAATAATACAATTCCAGTCATTCAAAAGCAAATGAACTTCGAATATTTGGTATTTATTTTTATCTAACTTATTCAAAATCAATTGTCCGCTTCTTAACGAAATAACACTTTCGTCAGAATATCCGCCCATAACAACCGCTACATTCATCGCTAAAATTTTTTAATTACAATACAAAAATAGCATAATTGTTGCAACTAAAAATTATATATTTGCATTAAATAAAAAAATATGAGTTTACGTAAATATTTGACAAGCCCGATTTTTTTCGGACAAATTTTAATAGCTATTGCAATTGTTGTCGGACTTGGATTTTTCTTCATCAATTGGTTGGGTTATGCAACCAATCACGGTGATGTTCGTGTGGTTCCAAATTTATCAAAAATGACCGAAGATCAAGTTGAAGATAAACTAAGCGATTTAGATCTCGAAGCAGTAATGCTAGATACAGTGGATTACAATCCAGCTTATCCTAAAGCATCTGTGGTCGAGCAAGATCCACTGCCTGGAAGTGAAGTAAAGGAAGGTCGAAAGGTTTATTTAAAATTAAACGCCAATGGTTATTCATACATAAAATTGCCAAATTTAATTCAGCAAACTTACCGCCAAGCTGTACCAACTTTAAAAGCTTTAGGGTTGAATGAAGGTACAATTTCTTATTTGCCAAACATAGGAAAAGATATGGTTCTTGAAATGAAATTAAACGGCAAACCAATAAAACCAGGCGAAAAAGTAATGAAATCATCTAAAATTGATTTGGTTCTTGGTGATGGTATGATAGATTTTGAAGTAGAATTAGACAGTTTAGGTATAGTAATTCCTGAAACGGACGAATTAAAACCAGCTGATGAACAATAATATAGAAAATTTAGAAATAGAAGACGAATTGTTCGAACATTTTAGATTTGAAGTTCCAAAAGGGCAAGAGTTCTTGAGAATTGACAAATATTTAATGAATATGATTCCAAATGCAACTCGAAATAAAATTCAGAATGCAGCAACTTCGGGAAACATTTTTGTTAATAATTTGCCCGTAAAATCAAATTATAAAGTCAAACCGCTTGATCTACTTCAAGTTATGTTGTCTCATCCACCATTCGAAAATCGAATTGACCCAGAAGATATTCCGCTTGATATTGTTTATGAAGACGATGCTTTTTTGCTAATAAATAAACCTGCAGGATTGGTTGTTCATCCCGGACACGGCAATTATACTGGTACTTTGGTAAATGCTTTGTCGTTTCATTTCAAAGATTTACCAATGAATTCGTCAGAAAGACCAGGTTTGGTTCACCGAATTGACAAAGACACAACAGGACTTTTGGTAATTGCCAAAACAGAAGTTGCAATGACGCATTTGGCAAAACAATTTGAGTTTAAAACTTCTGAACGTGAGTACATTGCACTAGTTTGGGGAAATGTGAAAGAAGATTCTGGCAGAATTGAAGGAAACATTGCGCGTCACGTCAAAGACAGAATGATGATGCAGGTTTTCGAAGATCCAGAAATTGGCAAACCAGCCGTTACACATTATAAAGTCCTAGAACGTTTTGGATATGTAACGTTGATTTCGTGTCAATTGGAAACTGGTCGAACCCATCAAATTCGTGTTCATCTTAAATATATAGGTCATACTTTGTTTAATGATGCTCGTTATGGTGGAGACTTGATTTTAAAAGGAACAACTTTTACCAAATACAAACAATTTATCGACAATTGCTTCAAAGCCTTGCCAAGACAAGCATTACACGCCAAAACTCTTGGATTTGTGCATCCAACAACTGGCGAAATGATGCGATTTGATACCGAATTGCCACAAGATATGAAAGATTGTATCGAAAAATGGAGAAATTATTCGACTTCGCATTCGACCGAGGAGGAAAATTAATTAGATTCCAAATCTGAATTTATATTCTTAACGTATTTATGTAAATTACAACATTCTATAAAAATGAAAATCGTTATATCGCCTGCAAAATCTTTAAACTTCGAAAAAGATTTACCAACTAATCAATTCTCTGAAAGTATTTTTTTGAAAGAATCTAAAAAAGTGCATTCAGTTTTAAAGAAAGTAAAGCCATCAGAATTATCAAGTTTAATGGATATTTCTAAAAATTTGGCGGATTTAAACTTTCAAAGAAACAAAGATTGGAAATTGCCATTTAATTCAAAAAATTCAAGACCAGCAGTTTATACTTTTGATGGCGATGTTTATGGTGGCTTAGATGTTTATAGTTTGCCATTAGAAAAACTTGAAACTTTGCAAAATAGACTAAGAATTCTCTCAGGATTGTATGGTTTATTGAAACCTTTGGATTTAATGCAAGCTTATCGATTGGAGATGGGAACAAAAATTGCTATTAATGAAAGTAAAAATTTGTATGAATTTTGGAAATCAAAAATTACAAATTCATTGAATAAAGAACTTTCGAAAGATGAACTTTTTATTAATTTGGCAAGTAATGAATATTTTTCGGCTGTTGATGTTAAAAAATTAAAAGTGAATGTAATCACACCAGAATTTAAAGACTATAAAGACGGGAAACTAAAAATAATAAGTTTTTTTGCAAAAAGAGCTCGTGGTTTAATGGTACGATTTATTCTTGATACAAATGCAGAAACTATCGAAGATCTAAAAGCATTTGATTATGATAATTATCGTTTTGATGCTAATTTATCTAAAGGAAATAATTTAGTTTTCACGAGATAATAAAAATTACGAAATTTGCATTAGAAAATCTAAATTTCGAATTATATGTTAAATTTTATCTTCTTTTAGATGAAATTATTACATTTACAATAATATTAACTAAACAATAAAATGAGAAAAAGTATAATAATAGCGGGAATATTTGCTTCGACAAGTATTTTCGCACAAGACGATTTAATAAAAAAAGTGATCGGAAATGCTTCGATTCAATCAAAATTTATTTTTAAAGATGTAATCGATTTGGAAGACACATCTATAAAAAATCAAGGTTCGGCTGGAACTTGTTGGAGTTTTTCTGGAAATTCGTTTATTGAATCAGAAATGATAAGAATGAAGAAAAAACCAGTCGATATTGCAGAAATTTTCACAGCAAGACAAGTTTATTTAGGTAAAGCTAGAAATTATATTCTTCTTGGCGGCAACGGAAATCTTGGTGATGGCGCAGAATTGCACGATGTAATGAATATTATTCGTAAAAACGGTGCAATGCCACAATCTGCTTACACGCTTGACGATTACGGAAAAGGAACTGTGAAATCTGGAGATATGCAAAAGAAAATCAAAGAAATTCTTGACGCTTTCTTAAAAAATCCAAATAATAAAAGCGCTACTTGGGTAAAAGATATTAGCGATTATATGGATTCGCAAATGGGAAAAATTCCAGAAACTTTCGATTATGCAGGAAAAAATTATACTCCAAAAACTTTTGCAAAAGAAGTAATTGGAATTAATGCAAACGATTACATAGAGATTTCGAATTACAAAGACAATCCATATTACGAAAAAATGGTGCAACCAGTTACCGACAATTGGAGCGGCGATTCATTATACAACGTTCCTATGACAACTTTGACCGATGCTGTTGATAATGCCTTAGCAAAAGGTTACACAGTTGGCTGGGCAACAGACGTTTCTGAACCTTATTTTTCTTGGAAAAACGGTGTTGCAATTGTGCCTAATGTTGACGATTTGTACAGTATTTCAGACGATCAAAAGAAAACTTTTTTTGATGGACCAACCAAAGAAAAAGAAATTACCGAAGATTTGCGACTTGATGGATTATACACGATGTACACAACCGACGATCACGGAATGCATATTGTTGGAAAAGCAAAAGATCAAAACGGAAAAGAATATTATAAAGTTAAAAACTCTTGGGGAGAAACTAACGATTACAAAGGTTACTTGTATGTAACTAAAACTTTTGTACAACTTAAAACCACTGCCTTGATGTT
Organism: Bacteroidota bacterium; assembly: GCA_043750395.1. GTDB lineage: Bacteria > Bacteroidota > Bacteroidia > Flavobacteriales > Flavobacteriaceae > Flavobacterium. The sequence continues at coordinate 8,715 of JAYVBR010000406.1, forward strand.
GAATAAAAACTCTTTGTCTAAAGAATTACGCGCTAAATTGAAAGTTTAATTTTCGATTTTACTTTATATAGAAACTCCAAATTTTTTAAGTTTGGAGTTTTTTGTTTTTATAGTAAATCTAATTCTTTTTGTAAATTTAGTTTAGCATTCATTTCAAATTTTTCATAAAAATAGTGAGTTTTATAAATTTTTTCCATTGCTAAGAAATGTTTCAAAACTTTTTTTCGACCAAGATTATAAAGTAAATCAGGATAAATTGAATATTCTTTGCGAACATTTTTATAGTAATTTTTATAAGAGTTCCAATCTTGACCCAAAACTGATAAGTCTGCATCAGTGAAATAATTTACGTCTGAATCGATATTTAATAAATGACTTTTGGTTGCTAAAATTTGTTTTTTACAATTTTCAATTATCGATTTTGGTACCGATAATCTTGACATTCTTTCAATTGCTAAATCGGTACTTTTATCTTCATTATCAGATTTTGTTACTTTGTAAATAATATCGTGATAAAACAAAGTAAACAAAATGCAATTCCAATCTTCGATTTCTGATTTTACTTCCAAAAGTTGATTAAGTAAATTTTCAAGATGATTTAATGTGTGATAATATCGATTTTCACTAAAATAATTTTGCTCAATTTCATTCCATAATTCATTTATTAGATTTAAATCGTTTGAATAATTCAAAATTAATTCGAAAAAAATTTGTTTTAACATATCAAATTAAAAATTAATTATTTTTATAAAATTATTAATATTATCAACACCATTTTCGGTTAAATTTTTTATAAAAGCACTTCCAACAATTGCTCCTTTTGCAAATTTAGTTGCTTGTTCGAATGTTAATTTATTGTTTATTCCGAAACCAATAATTTGTGGATTTTTCAAATTCATATAGGCTATTCGTTTGAAATAATTTTGTTGCTCATCGCCAAATTCTGATGAACTTCCTCCAGTTACCGATGCTGATGAAACCATATAAATAAACCCATTTGAAACTGAATCGATATATCGAATTCTGTTTTCTGAGGTTTGTGGCGTGATTAGAAATACGTTTATTAAACCATATTTATCGAAAATTTCTTTGTATTGTTCGTCATAAATATCTACTGGTAAATCGGGCATAATTAATCCGTCGATACCAATTTCTTGACATTTTTTGCAAAATGCATCTACACCATATTGTAACATTGGATTGAAATATCCCATAATTATTAATGGAATTTTTACGCTTTCGCGTATGTTGGACAGTTGTTCAAATAGCAATTTAGTTGTCATTCCATGTTGTAAAGCGATAGTTGAACTTTCTTGAATAGTTGGTCCATCGGCAAGAGGATCGCTAAATGGAAGTCCAATTTCGATCATATCGACACCTGATTTTTCAAGATCTTGAATGATTTGAACGGTATCGTTTAGGTTTGGATATCCAGCTGAAAAGTAGATGGATAAAAGCTTTTTGTCTTCTTGTAGTTTTTGATTTATTCGATTCATTTGTTTTAATTTAACCACAAAGTGCACAAAGATTTCACAAAGTACACAAGGTGTTTTTAGAGTTTAAAATAATCTATATAAGTATTCAAATCTTTGTCGCCACGCCCTGAGCAGTTAATAACCACAATATCAGTTGGTTTAAACTTCTTAACATCAAGAATGGCAAATGCGTGTGCTGTTTCAATTGCAGGAATTATGCCTTCGGTTTTAGAAAGTTTGATGCCCCAATTCATAGCGTCTTCGTCGGTTATAGCTATAAATTCTGCCCGTTTGGTTTCGAATAAATGGGCGTGCATTGGACCAACGCCAGGATAATCAAGCCCTGCGGAAATAGAGTAGGGCTCAGTAATTTGACCATCGGGCGATTGCATTAATAAAGTTTTTGCACCGTGAATAATTCCGATTTTGCCCAAAGCTGACGTTGCTGCACTTTCACCAGTATCTATGCCTTTTCCTGCGGCTTCAACCGAGATAATCTTCACTTCTGGGTTGTCAAGAAAATGATAGAAAGTCCCGGCAGCGTTGCTTCCTCCACCAACACAAGCAATGACATAATCTGGATTTTCACGACCTTCTTTTTCGTGTAATTGGGTTTTGATTTCCTCGGAAATTACAGCTTGAAAACGAGCCACCATATCAGGATATGGATGTGGACCAACCACCGAACCTATAATATAATAGGTATTTTCGGGATTATTAATCCAATCACGAATGGCTTCGTTGGTAGCATCTTTTAAGGTTTTTGAACCCGATGTTGCTGGTCGAACTTCGGCTCCGAGCATTTTCATTCGGGCAACGTTTGGTGCTTGCCGTTTGATATCGACCTCGCCCATATAAACAATGCATTCCAAACCCATTAATGCACAAACAGTTGCGGTGGCAACGCCGTGTTGTCCTGCGCCAGTTTCGGCAATGATTCTGGTTTTACCCAAACGTTTTGCGACTAGAATTTGTCCAATTGTATTATTGACTTTGTGCGCGCCAGTGTGACACAAATCTTCTCTTTTTAGATATACTTTTGTATTGTATTCTTTTGACAATCTCTCGGCAAAATAGAGTGGAGTAGGGCGACCTACATACTCTTTTAGTAAATAATGAAATTCTTTTTGAAACTCTGGTTCAGCCGATATTTTTAAATAATTTTGGCGTAGTTCTTCTACATTTGGATAAAGCATTTCAGGAATATATGCGCCTCCAAAATTGCCGTAGAATCCTTTTTCGTTAACGTGGTATGTTGTCATTTTGCTGTTAGTTTATTGTTGTTGGTTTTTGTAGAGATGCATTGCAGTGCATCTTTACACATTGTTACATTTTTTAATCCTAGTTCAATTTCGAATTTGCTATTTACATCAATTGCGTGAATTGAGACGTTGCATTGCAACGCCTTTACCAGTTCGATTTCTTCGATTCCGATGCCTCCAGAAAGGAAAAGTGGTTTTTTAGATTTGTAATTTTCTAAAATTTGCCAATTGAAAGTAACGCCGTTTCCGCCGTGTAATTTCCCTTTGGTATCGAAAAGAAAATAATCGCAAACTTGTTCGTAATGTTCTAAAACATTAAATTCAAAATCGTCGTCAACAGAAAAAACTTTTATTATTTCGACATTTGAATTTTTAAAGTTTTTACAAAATTTTGGCGTTTCATTTCCGTGGAGTTGAATTAAATCTAAATCGTATTTTTCGATTTTTGAAATGATTTCATCAAATGTTGAATCTACAAAAACTCCAACTTTTTTAATTGTTTTAGGAATTTTAGGAATTTTGCCATCAAAATATCTTGATGATTTTTCGTAAAAAATAAAACCTAAATAGTCTGGAAGTAATTGGCTTACTTCAAGAATATTTTCGGGATATTTCATTCCACAGATTTTTATTTTCATATTCTTATTTTTTGCCACAGATTTCAAAAATTAACACAGATTTTTTATAAACTCACTCGCTGCAAATCCTGCATTGTCGGTATTCATAAAGTTTTCTCCAATTAAAAAGCCTTTGTAACCAAAAGGTTTTAATTCTTGAATGGCACTAACTGAACTGATTCCGCTTTCGGAAACTTTCACAAAATCATTCGGAATTTCATTTGCTAATTGCTTACTAAAATCTAAACTGACTTCGAAAGTTTTTAGATTTCTATTATTCACGCCAATCATATCTAGGCTAGACATTATCGATTTTTTTAATTCTTCTAGATTGTGAACTTCTAACAAAACTTCTAAATTTAATGCTTTTGCAAATTCTGATAAATGTTTGATTTCTTTACGAGTTAAAACGGCTGCAATTAGCAAAATTAAATCGGCTCCGTATGCTTTGGCTTCTAGAATTTGATATTCATCAACAATAAATTCTTTTCGCAATAACGGAATATTTACTGATGCTCTTGCAAGTAATAAATCATCTAATGAACCACCAAAATATTTTCCATCAGTAAGAACAGAAATTCCACAAACTCCAGCGTTTTTATATCCTTTTACAACTTCTTCAACTGTAAATGAATTATTAATATTGAGTTTTGAAGGCGAACGGCGTTTGTGTTCGGCTATAATTCCTGATTTGCTGTTTCGTAAATTATTAGATAACGAAATTGTTTTTCTTTCGAATAAAACCGAATTTTCTAATTGTGAAATCGGAATTATTAATTTTTTGAGAATAACTTCTCGTTTTTTATCGGTAATTATGCTATTTAAAATATTCATTTTAATTTTTTTTGTAAAAGAAACAAATGTCTCAAAGATTTAATGATTCTAAAGTATTACAATTGTTATTATTTGCTTAATTCTTTCAATTTATTCAGGGAAATCAATCCTTTTCCTGATAATAAACTTTCTTTGGCAAGTTCAAATCCTTGTTTGATATTTAAATTATTAACGGTCGCAATTGCCATTCCAGCATTCGCACAAACGACATTATTTTGTGCTTCGGTTCCTTTTCCAGATAGAATATCGATGAACATTTTTGCAGATTCATCAATCGTTTTTCCGCCTTTAATATCGGTTTGATTCAACTTTTGCAATCCAAAATCTTCTGCTGAAAACATAGTTTCTTTGGTTTTAGAAATCGATTTGGTATTTCCTGTTAACGAAATTTCGTCATAACCATCTAAACTGTGCAAAATATTAAAATTAGTATCAGTATTTTGATACAAATACGCATACATTCTAGCCAATTCTAAACTAAAAACACCAACTAATTGATTTTTTGGAAAACTAGGATTAACCATTGGTCCCAACATATTAAAGAAAGTTTTTACGCCTAATTCTTTTCTAATTGGCGCCACATTTTTCATTGCTGGATGAAATAAGGGTGCGTGCAAAATGCAAATCCCTGCTTTATCGATACATTTCTCTAAAAAATTAGCATCATTACTAAATTTTATGCCTAAATTTTCCATTACATTGCTTGATCCAGAAATGGACGAAACTCCGTAATTGCCGTGTTTGGCAACTTTTATTCCTGCTCCAGCGGTAATAAACGCTGATAATGTCGAAATATTGAAGGTGTCTTTTCCGTCGCCACCAGTACCACATAAATCGATAGTATTGTAGGCTGATAAATCAATTTTTACGCACAAATCTAACAATGCTTCTCTAAAACCCGAAAGTTCTTCGAC
>JAYVBR010000407.1:0-6172 GCA_043750395.1 Bacteroidota bacterium
GGTATTTGACTAATGCCTGACATTTTGTATTATCAATAAATTTTGCTCGAACGCCACATAAAAAAGCTGATGGCAATTTGAATAGTATAAAAAGATTGACTTTGGATTTAGTTAATGACATTTTTAAAATTTTTGTAAATGTAAGGTTTTTGGTTTGATAAGGTTTATCGTTTTAAAGTTTAAGTTTTGATTTTTGAAATTGAACTTTGAAATCGAAACTTGAAATTGCTATACCTCAAGAAAACATCAAAATTTGTTAAATAAAAGTTAACAATTAGTACTATGCGAAACATAATACTGTTTTTTAGCATTATCTTTGTATAGGAAATTAATAGCTATTAGATAGTATTATTTATAAATCGAGTTTCAATCATATAAAATCAATTCGCTAAAAAGCGGAACACGTCAAAAAATGAAAAATTTAATCACCCAAAAAAAACAAATCACAAAATTATGAACATAGAAAACACAAAAGCCCAAATGCGAAAAGGTGTTCTCGAGTTTTGCATCTTGTCTGTTTTGAAAGACAAAGAAGCCTACACCTCTGAAATTTTAGACACTCTAAAAAACGCAAAATTACTGGTCGTCGAAGGCACGGTTTATCCACTACTAACAAGACTAAAAAACGACGGATTGCTCAACTATCGTTGGGAAGAATCAACATCAGGACCGCCAAGAAAATATTACGAATTAACCGAACTTGGAAAAACTTTTTTAAACGAATTAAACAGTACTTGGACCGAATTATCAGACGCAGTACAACTAATAACAATCAAAAACTAACACGATGAACAAGACAGTAAACATAAATTTAGGAGGTATTTTATTTCATATCGATGAAGATGCATACCAAAAATTGAATCGCTATTTTGAAGCAATCAAACGCTCTTTGACCAACTCATCTGGTCAAGACGAAATTATAAAAGACATTGAAATTCGAGTTTCTGAACTTTTGACAGAGAAACAAAAATCAGAAAAACACGTTGTAGGAATGAAAGATGTTGACGAAGTTATAACCGTTATGGGTCAACCTGAAGATTACAGAATTGATGATGAAGGAACATCAAACACAACTTCAGCAAGTTTTGCAACAACTTCTGGAAAATCTAAAAAATTGTACCGTGATAGAGATGGAGCAATTGTTGGAGGTGTACTTTCTGGACTTGGATATTATTTTGGAATAGACAAAACTTGGTTGCGAATTTTGCTAATTGCCTTGGTTTGGGCGGCTGGAACTGGAGTTTTATTGTACATCATTCTTTGGATTGCAATGCCAGAAGCCATTACAACGTCAGAAAAATTAGAAATGAAAGGCGAACCAGTAAATCTTGAAAATATCGAGAAAAAAGTGCGTGAAGAAATCGATTATGTATCTGGAAAACTTAAGAATTCTGGAGAAATAATTTCTGAAGAAGCCAAAAATTTCAATACGAAATATGGTCATCAAGTTAAAAATGCAGGCAGTTCATTTGGAGATTTTATAATTACAATTCTTGGTGTTTTTGCTAAATTCATAGGTGGAATCATTGTTTTTACTGCTGCTGTAACATTAATTGCGTTATTTATTAGCATTTTTACATTAGGCTCTACAGAGTTTATAGATGTGCCTTGGTTAGATTATTTTAATAGTTTTAATTACGGAAATGTATCTATGTTTTTAATTGGATTGTTGTTCTTTTTTGCTATTGGAATTCCGTTTTTCTTTTTATTGATTTTAGGTCTAAAAATTATTATTACCAATATGAAGTCTATTGGAAATGTTGCAAAATATACTTTGCTAGCCGTTTGGTTAATTGCTATTTCGGTCTTAATTTCATTAGGAATTAGCCAAGCATCCGAAGTTGCATTTGAGAATAAAACTATTCAAAAACAGCAAATTAACATTCAAAAGACTGATACTTTAATGATTTCTTTCAAGCCAAATACTTATTATTCTAATCATATAATATCAAAAGGAAATATGTCTATTGTTGAAGATTCATTGTCTCAAAAAATGATTTATTCTGACGATATTTCTTTCGAAGTTTTACCAACCGATGAGCGTTTGCCTTATCTTCAAATCGAAAAAAGAGCCAACGGAAAATCGTCTATCGATGCTAAGCAAAAAGCAGAAAAAATCAATTATAACTTCAAAATAACTGGAAATAAATTGATTCTTGATGACTATTTCTTGACAAAATTAGAAAATAAATTCAGAGACCAAGAAATTAGAATTTTCTTATATGTACCAAAAGGAACACTTTTGAAAGCCGATGAAAATGTGAAAGAATTCGATGAATCTGACAACGATTTCTTCAATTTGCACCACAGTTCTGACTCGTACATATACAAAGTAGAAGAAAATAAAGTGAAATGTTTGAATTGTCCAAAAGACGAAACCGATGAGTATAATGATGGTACTGAAGATTTTAATGTTGATATCGATACCAATGAAGAAAATGGAGAAGAAACTATAAATATCAATACTCCTAATATCAAAATCAATAAAAAAGGAATTTCGATAACTGCCGATTCAACTTCGAATGATTCTGAAAATAATAAAAATAATAAAGAGTTTAAAGAATTGAAAATCAACAAAGACGGAATAATTATTAAAACTAAATAGCGATGATAAAAATTATAATATTAATCACAAAATTTATAGTTGCCGCAACACTTGCTTTGTTTTTAAATTCTTGTAATATTAAAACCGATTTTGGAAATGGCAAAAAAGGCAACGGAAATGTGACAACCGAAGTTCGAGATTTAAAAAATAATTTTACAAGTATTGATGTAGAATCTGGAATTGAAGTTATTTTGGAACAATCTGATGCTGTCTTTGTATCGGTCGAAGCCGAAAGTAATTTGCAAAAACTAATCGATACCAAAGTTGAAAATGGCGTTTTGATGATTGAACCAAACGAATCGATAAACGCCACGAAACCAATAAAAGTCACTGTTAGAATGCCAAAAATAGAAGGTTTAGAATCGTCTAGCAGTTCATCGATAAAAGGAATTGGTATGTTTTCTGGCGATGCAATTTCGGTTGATGTTTCAAGTTCTGGCGAAGTCGATGTAAAACTAGAATTTGATAATGTAACGCTAGATGCATCAAGTTCTGGTAACATAAAAGCCAAAGGAATTGCCCTGAAACTTGAAACTTCAGCATCAAGCAGCGGTGAAATCGAAGCTTTTGATTTACTTGTAAACGAGGTAATTGCTGATGTTTCGAGTGGTGCCAACATAAAAATTCATCCAATTGTAAACCTTAACGGAAATGCTTCAAGCGGCGGAAATATAATTTACAACATTGAGCCAAAATCAATTACTAAAGACGAAAGTTCTGGAGGAAATGTTGGTAAGGAATAGTTCGTATTGCTGAATACAGAATTTAAAAAAATCATTCATTTATTTCGAATGATTTTTTTTATATTTGCACGAAATAAATTCTCCATCAAATGAAAAAAATTACAATCCTATTTGCACTTATATTATTTACATCAATTTCATTTTCACAAAAAAAAGAAAAAATAAAAGGTTCTAAAAAAGTAACTTTAGAAACTAAAGTTGTAGGCGATTTTGAAGTTCTTGAAGTAACCGACAATCTAGAAATTACAATAGTTAAAGGCGATAAATGTTCCATCGAAATCGAAGCTGACGATAACATTCACGAAGCTTTAGGCATAACGCTAAACGGAACAAACCTTAGTCTGAATATGGCGAAAAATATTGGCAGTTACAAAAAATTTCAAGTTAGAATAAATTACACAACTGCGTTAAAAACAGTGATTTCTAGATTAGAATCTTCAATAACTGCTTTGGCAACAATTGAATTAGACGACATAACATTTAAAGCATTCGATTATTCAAAATTAATTTTAAATGCCAAAACCAAGAATTTTTCGCTTATAGCAAATGATAAAACCAGAACAGAATTGAGCTTAAAATCAGAAAACTCAATCATAGAATTAAGTAAAGGCTCAAGTGCAAAACTTTTGCTTTCGACTGGAACTTTAAAATTAGATTTATATCAAAACTCAATTGCCGAAATCGAAGGCGATGCTGCCGATATGAAACTAAGAATGAGTAATGATTCTGATTTTAAAGGTAAAAAATTAGCCATAAAAAGATTAGAATTAATTACCGAAGACAACTCAAATGCAATCATCAACGTTAATGAAACTGTTAGTATTGAAGCAATTGGAAGCTCTGATATTGAATTATATGGCACACAAAAGATCGATATGAAAAAATTTGATGGTGAAAGTAAATTGATAAAAAAAATGACTAGATAAGTTTAAATTTTCATTTTTAAAATTTAAAAAAAATCCAATTTCAAAACTGAAATTGGATTTTTTTGTGAACTAAAACCTGAAAACTAAATTGCAGCCAAATATCGCTCTGCATCTAAAGCTGCCATACAACCTGTTCCAGCAGCAGTAATTGCCTGTCGATAAACGTGATCGGCAGCATCGCCACCAACAAAAACGCCTTCAACATTGGTTTTTGAAGTTCCAGGTGTATTAATTATATAACCCGTTTCATCTAAATTTAAAAAATCTTTAAAAATATCAGTATTTGGCTTGTGACCAATTGCTACAAAAAATCCTGTTGATGGAATATCGAAAGTTTCGTTTGTAGTTTTGTTCAAAGCTTTTACGCCAGTAACTACTTGACCATCACCAAGAACTTCGACTGTATCGTGGTTCATTAAAATAGTTATGTTTTCAGTTTTCTTAACTCGTTCTTCCATAATTTTCGAAGCTCTAAATTTTTCACTTCGAACCAACATCGTAACTTTTTTGCATAATTTAGATAAATAATGTGCTTCTTCACAAGCAGAATCTCCTGCTCCAACAATCACGACTTCTTGATTTCTATAGAAAAATCCGTCGCAAATCGCACAAGCCGAAACGCCACCACCAGTTTTTAAATAATGTTGTTCAGAATCAATTCCTAAATATTTTGCAGTTGCACCAGTAGAAATAATTATGGTTTCGCAATGCAATTCTTTTGAATCATTAATCCAGACTTTATGAATTGGACCCGAAAAATCAACTTTAGTAGCCCAACCATCTCGAACATCTGTTCCGAAACGTTCAGATTGTTTTTGCAAACCAATCATCATTTCAGGACCAGTGATTCCTTCTGGATTTCCTGGCCAATTTTCAACTTCATTAGTTGTTGTCAATTGTCCACCGGGTTGCGTTCCTTGATAAAGTACTGGATTCATATTGGCTCTTGCAGCATAAATTGCAGCAGTATAACCCGCAGGACCAGAACCTATAATTAAACATTTTATTTTTTCGATTGTATCAGACATAATTTTTATTTTAGAAATGCAAATGTAAACTTTATTACAAAAAAAATCTAGCCAAATAAATGCTAAATATTACAAATAAAAAAGTCTTTCCAAATAAATGAAAAGACTTTTGTCGGGGTGGCAGGATTCGAACCTGCGGCCTCCTGCTCCCAAAGCAGGCGCGATAACCGAGCTACGCTACACCCCGAAAGCGGTTGCAAAGATAGTTTTATAAATTACAAATACAAATCTTTATTTGAAAATAATTTTTTAAAACATATTTTAACAATTTTCACTACATTTACAACTCAAAAACAACTTTTATGGAAGAATTTGGCTTGTACTTGTGTCTCGGGATTTTAATTATTCTTTTTATAACTATTAAATCAAGATTTGATAAAATTGACGGCAATTTATCAGTTTTAAATAAAAAATTAGACCAATTGAATACAGTAGGAATTCCAATTGGAGCAAAAATTCCTGAAACTAAAACGGAAATTAAAGAAGAATACAAGCCTGCTATTCCGATTATTCCAAACATTCCAATTATTGAAAAAACTGAGGAAATCAAACCAGTTGAACCCGAAATTATTCCTCCAACAATTATACCTATATATAATGAGGAAGAAATCGACAAAAAAGAAGTGGAAAAAGTGGCTTTTTCTGCAGATGCAACCGCAAATCCAAAACCAATTAATCTGCGAGTTGAACCAAAACCTTATGTTCCTGAACCAAGTTTTTGGGAAAAATTCAAAGAAAACAATCCTGATTTAGAAAAATTTATTGGCGAAAACTTAATCAATAAAATCGGAATTTTGATTCTGGTTCTCGGAATTGGATATTTTGTGAGTTATTCAATTGACAAAGGTTGGATTCCAACGCCTGCAAGAG
>JAYVBR010000408.1:0-6166 GCA_043750395.1 Bacteroidota bacterium
CAATTGGTGCTGGGCAGACTATTTCGCAACCCTACACAGTTGCGTTTCAAAGTCAATTGTTAGAAATCCAGAAAGATCATAAAATTCTCGAAATCGGGACAGGTTCAGGCTATCAAACAGCGGTTTTGTGTTTAATGGGCGCCAAAGTTTACAGCATAGAACGTCAAAGCGAATTGTTCAAACAAACACAAATTTTATTGCCTAAAGTAGGAATTCGACCCAAATATTTATCGTTTGGCGATGGTTACAAAGGTCTTGAAAATCACGCTCCGTTTGATAGTATTATTGTTACGGCTGGTGCGCCAATAATTCCAAATGCCTTGATGGCACAATTGAAAATTGGAGGAAGGTTAGTAATTCCTGTTGGCGATAAAGACCAAATTATGACATTATTAATTCGCAAAAATGAAACCCAATTCGAGAAACACGAATTTGGTGATTTTAAGTTTGTGCCTTTGTTGGAGAATAAGAATTAAATTATAAAAGTAAAAAAAACATACTGAAAAAGCAAGAACTAAAATCTATTAAAACTGATGTATTTAGTCTCTTATGATGGGATGAGAACATAGGCAACACAAAATTACACAAGCAAAAATGTCTAAAAAATCATTTCTAAAAAGCTTTTTTAATTCTATCTAAGTCTCGTTTTGTATCTTGTTCTTTCAATGATTCTCGCTTGTCGTAGGTTTTTTTACCACGACAAAGTCCAATATCTAGTTTTGCCAAACCTTTTTCGGTGGTGTGCAATTTTAATGGTACAATTGTCAAACCTTTGGCTTGAACGTTTTTGGCTAAAGTCTTTAATTCTCGTTTGTTGAGCAACAATTTTCTTTCGCTTCTGGCTTTATGATTGAATTGGTTTCCGAAAGCATATTCTTCGATGTTGGTATTGATAGCGAACAATTCATTATTAGAATTAAATTCGCAAAAACTCTCGGTTATATTGGCTTTTCCAAGTCGAATTGATTTTATTTCGGTTCCAGCCAAAACGATTCCAGCGGTATAGGTCTCAAGGATTTCGTAATCGAAACGAGCTTTTTTATTAAGTATATTGACAATTTTTAACATAGTTTGCAAATGTAGTAACTAATCTATGAATCGGCAACAGTTTTCTGGATTTGATTTTTATATTTGCAAAATGGATAACAATCAAAAAAACAATCCGCTTCACGGTATAACTTTGCAGCAAATTCTTGAAAAATTAGTTGATTTTTATGGATTTGATACTTTGTCTGAATTAATAAAGATAAAATGTTTTACTGACAATCCGTCAATAAAATCGAGTTTGACTTTCTTGAGAAAAACCGATTGGGCTCGAAAAAAAGTCGAAGATTTATTTGTAAAAAGTTTATCTAAATTTGAAAAATAAAAATCTTATCCGTGAATCGATTCTGATTTTCCGTATTTAGCAATTACTCCAGCTTCGAAATCTAACCATTCTCTCCAACGTTTTTCAACATCGATTCCGTGACCATATTTTCTAGCATAAGTTATAAAAGTAGTATAATGTCCTGCTTCACTTTCCATTAATTCTCTATAAAAAAAAGACAACTCTTCATCATGAATATTTTCGGACAAAACCTTAAATCGCTCACAACTTCTCGCTTCTATCATTGCTGAAAAAAGCAATCTTTCTACAAATCCAGAAACACGGCTTCCGTTGTTGCTTCGCTTCATATATTGGGCTAATTCACCAACATATTCGTCTTTGCGCTCACGTGACAATGTCAATCCTCGTTTTACAATAATATCGTGAACCATCTTGAAATGCTCGATTTCTTCTCTGGCAATAACCAACATATCAGCCACCAAATCAGGATATTCTGAATTGATTGTAATAATTGTAATCGCATTCGATGCCGCTTTTTGTTCGCACCAAGCGTGATCCGAAAGAATTTCTTCGATATTTTTTTCGACAATATTTACCCAACGAGGATCGGTTGGAAGTTGTAATCTAAATGTTGACATTTTTTTAATTATTTTGTATCAAGTTTCAGGTTTCACGTTATATAAATTGAAACCTGAAACCTGAAACTTGAAACTTTTCGCTAAAAAACAAACATTGCTCGTTCGCCCATCATTTCGTTAACTTCGTCGGCAACTGCTTCAATAACAGCTTCGTTTGTGTGGTTCATTAAAACTTTATCAATCATAATTACGATGGCTTCCATATCACTTTCAACCAAACCACGGGTTGTGATTGCTGGTGTTCCAATGCGAATTCCTGAGGTTACAAATGGCGATTTATCATCAAATGGAACCATATTTTTATTAACAGTAATTTCGGCTTTTACTAATGCGTTTTCGGCTTCTTTACCAGTAATTTCTTTGTTTCGCAAGTCAATCAACATCATGTGATTATCAGTTCCGCCAGAAATTAAATCATATCCACGATCCATAAATGCTTTTGCCATTGCTTTGGCATTTTTTTGAACTTGCATCGAATAATGAAAAAATTCGTCACTCAAACATTCTCCAAATGCTACTGCTTTTGCAGCTATAATGTGCATTAATGGACCACCTTGATTTCCTGGAAAAACAGCTAAATCTAGTAATGAAGACATCATTCTGATTTCGCCTTTCGGAGTTTTCAAACCAAACGGATTTTCGAAATCTTTGCCCATCATAATCAATCCACCGCGAGGACCACGCAAAGTTTTGTGAGTTGTGGTTGTAACTATATGACAATGAGGCATTGGATCGTTCATTAAACCTTTGGCAATTAATCCTGATGGATGCGAAATATCTGCCAGAAGCAATGCTCCAACAGAATCGGCAATTTTTCTAAAACGCTCAAAATCCATATCACGACAATAAGCAGACGCTCCAGCAATAATCATTTTTGGCATTTCACGGGTGGCAATTTCTTGAATTTTATCATAATCAAAACGACCCGTTTCTTTTTCTACTCCATAAAAAACAGGATTGTACAAACGACCAGAAAAATTTACAGGCGAGCCGTGCGTCAAATGTCCACCGTGCGATAAATCGAATCCTAGAATTTTATCTCCAACTTTCAAACAAGCGTGATAAACAGCCGTATTTGCTTGAGAACCAGAGTGTGGCTGTACATTTGCGTAAGCAGCTCCAAACAATTCTTTGGCACGATCAATAGCAATTTGTTCTACAACGTCAACTACTTCGCAACCGCCATAATAACGTTTTCCTGGATAACCTTCGGCGTATTTATTGGTCAAACAAGAACCTGCTGCTTCCATAACTTGGTCGCTAACGAAGTTTTCTGATGCTATAAGTTCAATGCCGTGAATTTGACGGTCTTGCTCTTCATTTATAAGGTCGAAAATTATTGAGTCGTGTTGCATTTTGATTAATTTTTAAATTCGATTACAAAAATACAAAAAAACGTTTGGATAATAATCAGATTATAATATATTTGATAAATGAATTTTAAATATAATAATCAACATCAAAAATGCCAATAACAGCTAATAATACCAACCGAAAATCGTGGTTAGAAGTCGCTCCGAATTCTGATTTTCCGATTCAAAATATTCCTTTCGGGGTTTTTTTAACAAAAGAAAACGTCGTAACTGTTGGATCTCGAATCGGAGATTTCGCAATTGATTTAGGTGCATTGCAACAATTAAATTATTTTGAAGGCATTGAATTGACAGACGATATGTTTATGCAAGACACGTTAAACGATTTTATTTCGGACGGAAAAAAAACTTGGCGATTGGTCAGAAATCGAATTGCTGAAATTTTTGATGCCGAAAATGCAAAACTTCGTGACAATAAAAAACAACGTGATATTGTTATTTTTAATATGAATGAAGTAGAAATGCAATTGCCAGTTTTAATTGGCGATTATACCGATTTTTATTCAAGTAAAGAACACGCTACCAATGTCGGAAAAATGTTTCGTGACCCTGAAAATGCACTTTTACCAAACTGGTTGCACATTCCAGTTGGGTATCACGGTCGGAGTTCTACAATTGTTCCGTCTGGAATTCCTGTTCATAGACCAATGGGTCAATTAATGACCGACGGAGCATCTTCGCCAGTTTTTGGTCCATCAAGATTGATAGATTTTGAATTAGAAACTGCTTTTATTACCACCGATGCCAATGTTATGGGCGAAAACGTGCCAGTTCACGAAGCCGAAGATTATATTTTCGGAATGGTTTTATTGAACGACTGGAGCGCACGAGACATTCAAAAATGGGAATATGTGCCACTTGGACCATTTCTTGGAAAGAATTTTGCAACTTCAATTTCGCCTTGGATTGTGACAATGGATGCGCTTGAACCTTTTAGAACCAAAGGTCCAAATCAAGATCCAACGCCATTACCTTATTTACAACAAAAAGGAAAACATACTTTCGATATTAGTCTTGAAGTGGCAATTGTTCCAGAAAATTTAACACCAACCACAGTTACTAAATCGAATTTCAAGTATTTATATTGGTCAATGTCGCAACAATTGGCACATCATACTAGCAATGGTTGCCGAGTAAACTCTGGCGATATGATGGGTTCTGGAACAATTTCTGGGTCAAAACCCAATAGTTTTGGATCTATGCTAGAATTGACTTGGTCAGGCAAAAATCCAATAAAATTGAATGACGGAACCGAAAGAAAATTCATCAATGATAACGATACTGTTATAATGACAGGTTTTTGCGAAAATAAAGAAGTTAGAATTGGTTTCGGTGAAGTTTCAAGCAAATTGTTGCCACCGTTTGTTAGGAAATAGAGATTTTAGATTGCAGATTTCAGATTGTCGGTTTTTGAAATCAAATTTTTAATTTTTAATTCAAAAAACTTTGGCTCGACTTTTGGTTTAGAAAATAAATAACAAACTAAAAATCAATCCAAAAACGAAACTTATGAAGAAAATTTTACTTTTATTATATGTATTTTGTTTGATCGCAGCGTGTGCAACCAAGCAAATACAAGGCGCAATAAGTTCTGGAAATTACGATGACGCTATTGCAAATGCAGTTTCAAATTTGCAAAATAACAAAGACAAAAAACGCAAACAAGACTATATTTACTTGCTTGAGGAAGCATTTGCAAAAGCTAAAGAACGTGATTTAAGTGCCGTTGATGCTTTGACAAAAGATACAAATCCTAGTAATTTAGAAAAAGTTTTTAATCTTTATAATCAGTTGAATGCTAGGCAAGAACAAATCCGACCTCTTTTACCGTTGTTTTTAATGAAAGAAAATCGAAATGCTAAATTTCCATTTGAAAATTATACAGACCAAATAATAAATTCGAAAAACGCATTGTCAAAATTTTTATATGAGAATTCCAAAGCTCTTTTGGTTGCCAAAGACAAAATTATAATTCGTCGGGCACACGATGATTTTGAATATTTGAACAAAATAAATCCGAATTTTAAAGATGTTGTAAAATTAATGTCAGAAGCCAGGCTTAAAGGAACCGATTATGTAAATGTTTATACAAAAAACGAGACAAATATGGCAATTCCTAATCGATTGCAAAATGATTTATTGGACTTTAGCACATTTGGTTTAAATGATAAATGGACGGTTTATCACAGCAATAAAGTAAAAGATGTAAAATATGATTTTGGATTAATTGTAAATTTTAGACAAATAAATATTTCGCCAGAACAAATGAAAGAAAAAGAATTTGTGAAAGAAAAGCAAATAAAAGATGGAACAAAAGCACTTTTAGACGCTAACGGAAAACAAGTTCGAGATGAAAAAGGCAATGTTGTAATGGTTGATAATATGAAAACAATTCGTGTGAGCGTATTCGAATTTCGACAATTTAAAACTGTTCAAGTTACCGCCAAAGTTGATTATATTGATTTCAAAACCAATCAGTTAATTGATACTTATCCGCTGGCAAGCGACTATACTTTCGAGAATATTTATTCGACATTCAATGGTGATAGAAACGCTTGTGAACCAGATTATTTTCAGTTTTTTGATCGTCGATCGATTCAATTTCCGAGCAATGAGCAAATGATTTTTGATTGTGGCGAAGATTTAAAAGCCAAGTTAAAAGGCATTATTTCTGGGAATAGAATTCGGAGATAGGTTTCAGGTTTCAGGTTTCAGGTTTCAGGTTTCAGGTTTCAGGTTTCAGGTTTTAGGTTTTAGGTTTTAGGTTTCAGGTTTCAGGTTTCAGGTTTCAGGTTTCAGGTTTCAGGTTTCAGGTTTCAGGTTTC
>JAYVBR010000409.1:0-2639 GCA_043750395.1 Bacteroidota bacterium
AAGTATAAGTAAACCCGAACAACATTTTGGCATTGAATACAAAACTTTGGATAAAGGTTATTTTGAATCGGGAATTCAAATGAACCAACTTTACAAAGGTTTGGGCATTAGTACGTTTTTTAGACACGGTACAAATCAATTACCACAATTCGAAGATAATTTGGCAATTAGAATAAGTTATTTTTTAGATTTAGGGTTTTAAAATCAAAACCGAAGGCACATTGGTCAACCAATTGCTTTGAGATTCTAATAGTTTTTTCCAGCTTTCAAGACTAATAAGCATTAAATCTTGTTTAGAAAGAAATTCTTTTTTCATTAGTTTTTCACTCAAAACCGAAATGTTATCAGGAAATTTATTTTCTAAATTACTAAATGTACTTTCAAGTACAAAATTGCTTTTGGATAAATCATTAATATCCAAGATTGAAATTCGAGTATTATTATTGAAAATAAATTTCTGAGCATAATCCATTAAAAACGAATCTTCTGATGAGAATATTGGCACAAAAACTTTGTCTAAATTCTGTAAATCTTTATCGACAAGAATCCCCAAAGGCATTTTGATTTTCGAAATTATGTTTCGTGTTCGTTCATCGAAAGGAGAATTTTCGAACAATCCTTCTTTTCCAGTAAATTTGTCTAATAATCGATCAGGATTGATGATTCTTGTCGTAAAACCAAGAATTTTCCCAAGAAATGTGCCTTCGAAAATCGATTTTCCTAGACCAACTAATAATAAATCATAATCGCCATTATTAGCAATTTCGGTAATATTGGTTTCAATATCAACCGCTGATTTGAAAATTGTTGCGATTTCTTGTTTCAAAACTTCTGATTCTTTTAAAATTGGCTGGAATCTTTCTTGTTCATATTCTTCGAGATTGTAGTTGTGCGTTTGGTCGCTCAACGATAAGTGCATTGCAGTAATCGATGTAGTTTCTTTTTGTTTTTTGACCAAACTATTTGCCAATCGAAGTAAAGATTTTCCTTTTTCGTTGTTACCAAATGAAATTAAAATCTTAAAAAAACCATCAGACAATTTATCAACATCTGTTTTTTGATCTTTAGTTTTGAATAAAAAATTAATAATATCTAAAGCTGGACCAGTCATAAAAGTAGTAACCAGTGCCATAATTACCATCATAGTAAAAACTTCGGACGTTAAAACACCTAAATCGAGACCGATATTCAACACAACCAATTCCATTAATCCACGGGTATTCATTAATGCGCCAATTGTCAACGAGTCACGCCAAGATTGACCAACGAATCTAGCGGCTAATGCACTACCTACGAATTTTCCGACAACTGCAACTAGAATAATACAACCTGTAACTTTCCAGAGATAAGGATCGTTTATTAGGCCAATTTCTGTTCTCAATCCAGTGAAAACAAAAAATAATGGCAACAATAAAATTACAGAAACATCTTCGACTTTTTCGATAATTACGTTTCTGAATTTAGAAATATCAGGCATAATTACACCAGTCATAAAAGCACCAAAAAGAGCGTGAATGCCAATAATTTCTGTCAAATAGGATGATAATATTAAGGTCAAAAAGAAAATTGCAACAACTGGTTTGCTTAAACTATTTTTGTTTCCGTACAAATCTCCAATTCGTTTCAAGAATGGTTTTACTACGAAAAGCATCATTAAAACATAGGCAATTGCTGCCAATAAAATGTAAATTGCAGATACGAAACTTCCTGCTTTTACAATTGCAATTACTGCTGCAAGCATACACCAAGCTGTAATGTCGTCTGCGGCTGCACACGTGATAACTATTGCACCCAACTTGGTTTTATGAATGCCACGTTCTTGAACAATTCGGGCCAAAACTGGGAAAGCCGTAATGCTCATCGAAATTCCCATAAATAAAGCAAATGACAAAAAAGAAACACCAATTGGTGCAAATTGATAATAAACAAAATAAGCCAAACCAATTCCTAAAGTAAACGGAAAAACAATACTTGCGTGACTAATAACAACTGCTTCGTTAGCACGATTTTTCAAGATTTTTAAATCGAGTTCCATACCAATTACAAACATAAATAATATCAAACCTATTTGACTTAAAAACTGTAAATTTCCAAGTGATGCAACTGGAAATAAGGCATCGGAAAATTCAGGAAAATACATTTTAAGTAATGATGGCCCAAGTGCGATTCCTGCAATAATTTCACCGATTACCGACGGTTGTCCGATTTTTCTGAAAACCCAACCAAAAAATCTTGCAACAACAATAATTGTTACAATTTGCGCCAATAAAATTGCCAACGGATGATGCAAATTAGTGTTCAAAGCATTTAAAAAATCATTCCAATGGTTGCCGCTTGTTTGAGTTACAGTTAAAGTTTTTACGATTTCGAGTTGTGTTCCTTTATCGACAATCCAGAACATAACCGCTGTAAAACCGCCAGTTATGAAGATGTAAAAGAATGCGTTTTTGTAGTTTTTCATTGAATTATAATTTCAATATTTTTATAAATAAGTTTAGTTCTAGTTTGACGACTCATTATTATTTAACTTTTTTCGCATATATTTAGTTATACCTTTAGCTAAATATTCAACTAATTGTTGGTCGTTATCCTTGTTTTCACAAATAACAATTGTATTAATATATTCAACTTGTTGTTCT
>JAYVBR010000410.1:0-6142 GCA_043750395.1 Bacteroidota bacterium
ATTTAAAAATAGACTTTTTTACATCAGCAAAAAGCGGTGATAATGTCGAAGAAATATTTAGAAATTTAACTTTAGAAATGACAAAATAATGATTCAAAAAGTTAGAGATAAATATTTGCAAAACAAAATTCAGACAGTTGTTCTGAATAAAAAAGGTTTGGTTCTCGAATCAGATAATTTATTGTTTCCAACCGATTTGAATCAACCGATTCAAGATTTACATCCATTTTTTGAATCATTTTTCACAGATTTATTAAAAAGAAATGATTTCGAAGAAACTTTTTATTGTGTACATTTAGATGTTAATAATGTTAAAGGTTCTTATGATATTTATTTCAATTCAGGTTCAAAAACCGAAAATCCGTATTTAATTTTTTATGATTTTACTTCTAGATATAGCTTTTTTCAAACAGTAGCGCAAGAAAAAAACGAATCGGTTTTGAACTTTCGTCAAGAAGAATTAAAAAACCATCATCTTAAGATCGAAAAAGAATTCAAGAATAAATTTTTAGCAAATATTAGTCACGATTTGCGAACGCCAATTGCCGCAATTCTAGGTTTTCTTGAAGTTTTAGAACATTCGCAACTAAATTATAATCAAAAAGATATTCTGAAAACAATTTCGTTGACCGGAAATCACTTGAATGGTTTGGTCGAAGATTTATTGGATATTTCGAAAATCGAATCGGGTGAATTTAAATTAAAAAACAAAACTTTCGATTTTATAGATTTAATTAATCAAATAGAGAAAATTTATTTGATGAAAGCTGCTGAAAAAAACATTGATTTAATTTTAGAAATCGATCGTAAATTGCCAAGATATTTAATTAGTGATCGAGTAAAAATGCTGCAATTATTCGTTAATATACTGGACAATGCTATGAAATTTACCGAAAGTGGCGAAGTAAAACTTACTGTAAATCAAAATTTTCGTCGAGCTGATAATCTTAGATTGTCAATTCAAGTAGAAGATACCGGAATGGGGTTTTCATCTAAAGATAAAAATCAAGCATTCGAAAGTTTTACGAAATTGCACAATAAAGAAATTCCAGGATTAGGTCTTGGATTGTCAATAGTTCAAGAAATTGTAACTTTAATGAATGGAGTAGTAAAACTAAAATCAATTATAAAAAAAGGTACAACAATAGAAATTAGTTTGCCTATAAAAATTGATTTAGAAATTTCTGCCAAAAATAAAAAGATTGAAGCCAAAGAATTTTTGGTTACCGATTTCAGAAAAAAGCAAAATGTATTGGTTGTTGATAATCACGAAACCAATCAATTGTTATTGATGAAATTATTGGCCAATCACGGAAGTTTTTATGTTGATATTTCGGACAATGGCAAACATGCAATCGAAATGATCGAAAGCAACGAGTATGATTTAGTGCTTATGGATATGGATATGCCAATAATGAATGGCATTGAAGCCAGCATAAAAATCAGACAACACGCTAAGAAAAACATTGCCAAATTGCCAATCATTGCATTGAGTGCCAACCCAACAGCTGACGAAAAGAGAATGTGTAAAGAAATTGGTGTAAAAGATTATTTGCCAAGACCTTTCACTCGAGAAGATTTGTTTTTGGCAATTTATAAAGTTTTAAAATTGAAGAAATTTTAGTTTTTAAAATATGATTCTGTTTTAAAATAATGTTGGTGCTAAAAACATATGTTTTATTCAAAAATAATATTTTTTGTCATTTCGACGATACGATAAATTACATAACACGAGCAACCAATGTGATTTCTCCTATCGTCGATATGACAAAATTAATACAAAAAACATAAAAACTTGCATTATTTTATAATTGAACTAAAAAAAATTAAAGTTTTTTAAAACTTACAACCATAGTAGTACCAATTCCTATTTCGGAATTTTGGACTTTAATTTTGCCTTTGTGATATTCTTCAACAATACGTTTGGTTAATGACAAGCCCAAGCCCCAACCGCGTTTTTTGGTCGTAAAACCAGGTTCGAAAATTCTCGAAAATTGATTCTTGGCAATTCCTTTTCCAGAATCAGTTACAAAAATTTTGACAAATTGATTTTTATTTTCGATTTTAATATCTAGTTTACCTTTGCCTTTCATTGCATCAATAGCGTTTTTGACAAGATTTTCGATTGTCCAACCGTGTAAAGCTTGATTTACAGCAACCAGAATTTCGTTTTCTGGTGCTGTGAATGAAAATTCGACTTGCTTAGAAAATCTTGATTGTAAATATTCGCAAGATTCTTTTGTTTCTTTAATAATATCTAATTTTTCAAGAATTGGTTCTGAGCCAATTTTCGAGAATCTATCTGTAATGGTTTGCAGTCGATTGATGTCTTTTTCTATTTCTAAAATTGTTGTTTCGTCGACGTTATCGGCTTTCATAATTTCGAGCCAACCAATTAATGATGACAATGGAGTGCCAATTTGGTGTGCTGTTTCTTTAGCCATTCCTGCCCAAAGTTTGTTTTCGGTTGCAATTTTGGAACTTTTATAAAAATTATAAACTACGGCTCCAAAAAGAACTATTATTAGCAAAAGAGCAATTGGATAATATTTAAGTTTGTTCAATAAATCTGAATCTCCGTAATACAATTTTTGAAATTTTCCTGAAACATACTCTATAATTATTGGTTCGTTTTGGCTTTTTAGATTTAACAGGAATTTTTTAGACTCTGTTGAATTTAACTTTATTTTTTCATCAATATTGTTGCTGTTAATTATCGAATCGTTTTCGGTCATAATAATTGGAATCGTAGCGTTTTGAAAAATTTTCAATGGCAATTCTATATCGGTATTTTCACCTGCATTGATTAAAGTTTTCTGAGCTTCGGCCCAAAATTCCATTTTTACGCGTTCTTCGTTTTTAAAAATTTGAAAGAAAGTATAAGTATTCCATAAAATAAGAGAAATTATTATAAATGATACTGTAACAATTAATGAACGACTTGAATTTGAATTTTGATTGAATTTCATTTTTGGTTTTTTTGAAACTTTAAAAGAATGCGTAAATCTTTGTTGATTAGCCCTAATGTTAGGGATCTCGTCTTTTGGGACGAGAGGAAAGACAGCAGGAATTGACATTTCTGAAAATGCCTGAACATTCGCTTCTGATTATTCGACAAATATAAATACATTAATTTAGAAAATCGTATTTTTGCAAAATGGAAACAAATAGACAGAAAAAAATTGGTGGCGTAATTCAGAAAGATTTGGTCGATATTCTGCAGGGCGAAATCAGAAAAAATAATATATCGAACCTTATAATATCGGTTTCGAAAGTTGTTGTCACGACCGATTTGTCAGTGGCAATAGTACATTTGAGTATTTTTCCACAAGAAAAAGCTAAAGAAGTTTTGGTTGCAATTAAATCGAATGCTGTTATGATTAAGCACGATTTGTCACAACGAGTGCGTTTGCAATTGAGAAAAGTGCCTAATTTGACTTTTTTTATTGATGATTCTTTAGAATATATTCAACAAATTGATGATGCGCTTGCGGGCAAAGAAAATCCAATCGAGAACAGAGATTTATTAGAAAAACGTAAATTTTTGTAGTTTGAATTTCTCGCTATACATTGCCAAACGTTATCTTTTTAGCTTCAGTAAAAACAACGCAATTAACATTATAACCGGAATTGCGTCGTTCGGAATTGTAGTTGGAGCAATGGCTTTGTTTGTGGTTTTATCGGTTTTTTCGGGATTGAAAGATTTTAGTTTGTCGTTCAGCAACAGTTTTGATCCTGATTTGAAAATTACTGCTTTAAAAGGAAAATTTTTTACACTTTCTGATTCACAAAACAATAAAATTTATAGCCTTGATGGTGTTTTATCAAGAAGTAATCGTCGAAGAACGAGTACTTTTTATGTTTAATGGAAAAGAAGAGGTAGCTTCGATAAAAGGTGTAGATAGTCTTTATAGTTCGGTTAATGATGTTCAGAAATCTTTGTACAATGGACAATGGTTGCGCCCAGAAACTTATCAATGTGTTGTAGGTTATGGTATTAGTGATAAATTATCGTTGGGATTGTTCGATTTTAATAACAAATTCGAAGTTTTTGTGCCAAAGCCCGGAAAAGGAACAATCGAAAATCCTGCCGATGCTTTTACACAAACTGCTATTATTCCAGTAGGAATTTATGCTGTAAATGATGATATTGATGGCAAATATGTATTTACCGATTTAGGTTTGGCTCAAGAATTACTGCAATTTCAACCCAATCAAGTTACTGGAATTGAGTTGAAACTAAAACCAAATACCGATGAAGAAAGTGTAAAAACCGAAATTCAGAAAATTTTCAATAATGAGGTTATAATAAAAAATCGTGCGCAACTCAACGATAGTTTGTACAAAATGTTAAATACCGAAAACTTTGCAGTTTATTTGATATTTACATTGGTCATAATTTTAACATTATTCACACTTGCTGGCGCGATAATTATGATGATTTTGGATAAAAAAACGAACCTAAAAACAATGTTTAATTTGGGTGTTTCGGTTAAAGAATTGCAACGAATTTTCTTGTATCAAGGTACTTTATTGACTTTTTTTGGTGGATTAATTGGTTTAGCTTTGGGAATAATTATTGTTTTGGTGCAGCAATATTTTCAGGTTATAATGATTACTCCTACTCTAGCCTATCCAGTTATTTTTAATTTTCAGAATATTGTTGTGGTTTTCTTAACGATTTTTTTATTGGGATTTATTGCCAGTTTTATTGCGAGTAGTCGAGTAAGCAAAGGTTTGTTGGAATAGTTTTTTGTAAAATTTAAAAATATTTAAGCAAGCTCATAACCAGCATAAATTTCCTGAACTTCGTCAAGAACTTTAAACAAACTTTCTGGAGAATCTAGCGTTACAAGCTTTTGTTTGTGTTCTTTAAACGAGTGTATTCCTTTGAAATAATTGGTGTAATGTGGTCTTGTTTCAACAATTCCTAATCGTTCACCTTTCCATTCCATTGCCCAAGTCAAATGATTTTTAACAGCTTCTACTCTATCAGAAACTGATGGTTTTTGCAAATGATTTCCTGTTTCAAAAAAATACTTTATTTCATCAAATATCCAAGGATAACCGATTGCTGCACGACCAATCATAATTCCATCTACGCCATATTCGTTTTTGAATTTCAATGCTTTTTCGGGCGAATCTATATCACCATTTCCGAAAATCGGCATCGTAATTCTAGGATTATTTTTAACTCTCGCAACGTGAGACCAATCAGAATGCCCTTTGTACATTTGTGCTCGTGTTCGAGCGTGAATTGACAAAGCTGCGACACCAATATCTTGTAATCTTTCTGCAACTTCGTCGATATTTATTGAATTATCATCCCAACCCAAGCGGGTTTTCACAGTTACTGGTAAATTGGTACTTCGAATAACAGCTTTGGTCAATCGAATCATTAAATCAATATCTTTCAAAACGCCAGCACCTGCGCCTTTGCAAACCACTTTTTTAACTGGACAACCAAAATTAATATCAATCAAATCGGGGTTTACAGTCGAAACAATTTCTGCTGACATTGCCATTGCATCTTCATCGCCACCAAAAATCTGAATTCCAACTGGTCGTTCATAATCGAAAATATCGAGTTTCATTCGGCTTTTTATAGCATCACGAATTAATCCTTCGCTAGAAATAAACTCAGAAAACATCAAATCAGCTCCGTGTTGTTTGCACAATCTACGAAACGGTGGATCGCTCACATCTTCCATAGGAGCAAGAAGTAACGGAAAATCTGGTAAAATAATATTTTCGCCTATTTTTATCAATTTGAATATTTTTTTGCAAAGATAGTGTAAGAATTTTAGATTGTTGATTTTTGTACCTAAATTTGAATGTAGATTTAAATAAACTTTAAAGTTTATTAATTTGTAGAAAAAAATCAAAGTAAAATGATAGAAATAGAAAGAAAATTTTTGGTATTGAATACTGATTTCAAAAAGCAAGCATTCGCTAAAAATGAAATTGCTCAAGGTTACATCAGTACCAATCCTGAAAGAACAGTTCGAGTTAGGATTAAAGGAAACGATGGTTTTTTGACAATTAAAGGTTCAGGAAATGAAACTGGAATGTCACGCTATGAATGGGAAAAAAAAATTGATCTTGATGAAGCCAGAGAATTAATGAAATTATGCGAAAAAGG
>JAYVBR010000411.1:0-2638 GCA_043750395.1 Bacteroidota bacterium
TATCGAAGAAGCAAAATGTACCAACCTTATTTTTTTGCTTTAAAAAACGAAAATTTAAAAGTTCAAAATAAAACCATTCACGGAGCCAAAGGACTTGAAGCCAAAATAGTTTTTATAGTTGGTTTAACCGATGGATATGGCGGTTTTCCTGATATTTGGCTCGAGGACAGAATTTTTCAAGTCATAAAACCAGCCAATCACGATAGTTTGATGGAAGAGGAGCGAAGGTTGTTTTATGTAGCCATAACCCGAGCCAAAGACCAACTTTATTTAATAACCGAAAAAGGAAATTCGTCTAGGTTTTTAAGAGAAATTCCATCAGAATTCAAGGAAACTTATTCTGAATCTTATGAGAAAAAAGAAAATTTTATAATTTGTAAAAAATGCAGTAAACAAGTAGAAAAAATATTTGAATTTTGTCCGTTTTGTGGTAAGAAGAAATAATAATTTAGAAAATAATGAAAAAACAACAATCCAAACAATTATCACCAGAAAATTATATTAAAACCAAAGCCAGAACTTTACCAATCGATGCTTGTTATATTAATTCAGATTGGAAAGAAAATGGACTTGCAAACGTTTTTGTGGTAAGAAAACACACAAATGGGAACTTTACATTTGGCGTTTATTTAGTAGATTTATTTGCGTTAGGAACTAAAGACACTTTTTTTAATTTCAATCAACCGCCAGAAGTACTAAATAATCTTTTGTTTAGAGCAAACATAATAAAAACAGATTATAATTTGGTGCACAACATCGTTTTTGGTGGAAATGTATATGCACTCGAAAACGGTTTTAAAATTCACAAAGATTTCGAAAAATTAACCAAATACATCTTGGAAATCGATGATGATAAAATTCCAATGATAGACATAGAATTTGGCAAAGATGGAAAACCGTTAGTTATTGCAAGTTTCGGAAGCTTTTAGGAAGTTATGTAATTACATCAATATAAAATCAATAAAATGATAGACTTTATTTACCTTAAAAAATCAGGATTATATACTCGTTTTGCAAGAATATATTCTAAAATTGATAAGCCAATATCCTATTATTTGCATCACACACCAGTTTTTGAAAAAGGTTTTACAGTTTTACATCTAGTGCAAATTCTCAAAGATTATGAAAAAGATGTAGATTTAGTTTTTTTGGCATATTCTAGAGGTTACGAAATTGATGCCTTTTACCAAGAAATAATTGCACCATTAACCAAAGAATTAGAACATAAAATTGATTATTTAGAATTTTCGTGGGAAGGTTCTATTTGGAATGAAGCCGAATTTGGAAAACCAAAATATGAAATATCTGAAAATGTACATATTACAGGCAAAAAAAGCAATGACAAAGAACGCTACGGAATTGGTCTTGGTGATTTGAATGAAATTAAAGATGCAACATTCAAATTGAACAATAAAATTGAATTTAAAATCACAGATTATGGCGATATTTGGGACGAAAGCAGAAAGCCAAAAACCAAGATTTTCTTTAAAGGAACAAAACCGTTTGTTTTTGAAAACATTATTGGTACTTTTATAAACGAAATAACTTTTTATGGATATAAAGCCAATAAAACTAAATTCATTGAACAATTAGAAAAAAGCAGCGAAGAATCCAAATTAGGCTTAGGAACACCACACGAAGTTTTGCAACTAAAATGGAAAAAAAATAGTTTAAAACGTTGGTTATTAAAAAAAGACAGTAAAATCAGGACTTTGAAACTAGAAAAACTAAAAAAAGAATTAGATTTTTTAGAGCAAGAAGTTGAACGATTAAAGATAAAATATAAGGATAAAAATTATAATTTTGAGTTTTGATGTTTTATTTATACTTTAAATATAAATTTGTAAAAAATAAAAAATTGAACTTTTAAATTTTAAAATGTTCAACTAAAATTGTAAATAATGAAAAGTAACAATATAAAAAGTTTCAGTGTTTTCGGATTGTTTGGAACAAATGATGTTAAAATAATTTTTGAAGACAATAAAAAAATTCTTGTCGGTGAAAATGGATTAGGTAAAACGCAAATACTTAATTTATTTTACTACACACTTACTAGAAATTTTTTTAGATTAAATGATTTTAATTTTGATAAGTTAATTTTAGAATTTGAAAACGAACCAATCGAAATTACTAAAAAAGAAATCAATAATCTTATTGAAAAACATTATAAAGAACCTGAAATAAAAGATTTTATTAATGAATTCGGTTATTCACAATTTGAGTTTTTAAGAAATAAATTCAATCAAAGTAAAAAAAGATCATCTTATGAATTTGAACGAATGCTTGAAGGTAATTCCAAATTCAGAAAATATCCAATAAGAAGATTATTTAGATATTTTGAAGAATATGGAAGTAAACGACAAATGGATTTATTTTTTCCAGGGTTAAATGTTGAAAACACAATAAAAGAAAAAATAGGTAAATCAGAGATTTTGTATTTTCCAACTTACAGACGTGTAGAGGAAGATTTACATAATTTAGGATATGAAGAAGATGAATTTTTAGAGGAGGACATTACATTAATTCAATTTGGAATGGTTGATGTCCAAAATAAATTCTCACAATTGGAAAGAAAAATTGACAATTTATTAAAGAATGGAATAGCAACTTTTACTAAAGATTTACTTAAAATTATAAC
>JAYVBR010000412.1:0-6127 GCA_043750395.1 Bacteroidota bacterium
AAATCGATTCGGCTTCTTTGGCTTCCAATGATATTTATCATTTTTATAAAGAATTGGGGAAAAACCAAGTTTTCAAGATAAAATCTAAGCTAAAAGGAACTTTGAATGATATTTATTTTACAAATTTAGATTTATCAGACAAAAAAAATACAAGAATTATTGGCGATATAAATTTCAAAAACCTTTTTGGAAAGAAAGAAAAAGGACAAGAATTTTATATGAAAGGCAAGTTTGATAAAGTTTCTTCGAATTATGACAATTTGGCTTCGATTTTGCCAAATGTTCTTGGAAAAAAGTTACCAAGTTCCTTAAAAAAACTAGGTCAATTTAATATAACAGGAGATTCAGAAATTACAATGAAAACTATTATTGCCGACGTTTTTATGACATCTGCTCTTGGAAATATTAAGTCAAATTTAGAAATGTCAAACATTGATAATATTGACAACGCCAATTATTCTGGAAATATTGCGTTACAAAATTTTGATATTGGTAAATTTTTAAATCGAAGCGATGTCGGTCGAGTGACGCTCGATATGGATGTTGAAGGCAAAGGTTTTACAGAAAAATATTTAAAAACCAATTTCTCAGGAAAAATTGATAAAATTCATTATAACAATTACGATTACTCAAATGTTGTTGTGAATGGAAATTTTAAAAAACCAATATTTGCTGGAAAAATTGTTGTTCGTGATCCAAATTTGGTTATGGATTTTGATGGAATTGTCGATTTGAGTCAACAATCTAAACGCTACATATTTGATACTAAAATTGATTTTGCTGATTTAAAAAGGTTAAATTTTATAAATGATTCTATTTCTAAATTCAATGGAAATGTAAAAATCAATGTAACTGGAACAAATATTGATAATTTTATTGGTCAAGTTAATGTAACACAATCGAGTTATCAAAACAAAAAAACAACTTATAATTTCGAAGATTTTGAAATGATTTCAAGCTTCGATGCATCGAATATTAGAACAATAAAATTTAATTCTCCTGATATTATTGAAGGCGAAGTTATAGGAAAATTCAAGTTTGATCAGTTGCCAAAAATGTTAGAAAACGCTGTTGGAAGCTTGTACACCAATTACAAACCAAATAAAGTAGCCAAAGGACAATTTTTAAAATTCGATTTTGGTATTTACAATAAAATAATAGAAATTTTTTATCCAGGAATCGAAATTGCCACGAATACCAAAATTAATGGCAGTAGCAATTCTGATAATGATGAATTCAAGTTTAAGTTCAATTCGCCTCAAATTGCTGCTTTTGATAATTATTTTGATAATTTAAGAATTGAAATTGATAATAAAAATCCACTTTTTAATACTTATATAGAGCTTGATAGCATTCGAACCAAGCAATATAAAATTAGAGATTTTAGTTTGATAAACATTACACAAAGTGATACTTTACATTTAAGATCAGAATTTAAAGGAGGTAATAAAGGTGAAGATAATTATAATCTGAATTTATTTCATACTATAAATAAAGAGAATAATAACGTAGTTGGAATTCAAAAATCTGAAGTAAAATTCAAAAATAATGTTTGGTTTATAAACGAAAAAGAAAACAAACTTAACAAAATTATATTTGATAAAAAACTAAGCAATTTTGTTTTTGATGATATAATAATGTCTCACGAAAACCAATCTATATCTTTGTTTGGAAACCTCCAAAACAAGACCAATAAAGATTTAACGCTTAGTTTCAATGATGTTGATTTGACTAAAATTTCTCCAGCAATTGAGAATTTCAAATTCGAAGGAATTATAAATGGCGATATGAATATTCTTCAAAAAGATAATATTTATCAACCAACTGCCGATATTAATATTGATTTATTAAAAATTAACAACATTGATTTAGGAAAATTAAATCTTGATATTTCTGGCGATGATAGTTTGTCTAAATTTAATGTAGATTCTACCTTAGAAAATAAAAATTTACAAGCCTTTGTAGCCAAAGGATTTGTTTCGATAAAAAACGAGAAAACATTTATAGATTTAGACTTAAATTTCGATAAATTTAATCTAGGAATATTAAAATCAATTGGAGGAACTGCCATAACAAACATTTGTGGACTAGCATCTGGAAACGCAAAAATTGAGGGTAATGTAAATGATTTTGATATGAACGGAAGACTATATTTAGACAATGCAGGTCTTGATGTTCCATATTTGAATGTAAATTATGGTTTCGAAAATCAGTCGGTTGTTGATGTTTCTAAAACAAAGTTTATTATTCGAAACGCCAATATATTTGATACCAAAGAAAATTCTAAGGGGATTCTGAAAGGTTACATTCAACATAAAAATTTTGGCGATTGGAAACTCGATTTGAATATTGAATCTGATAATTTATTAGCTTTGAACACCGAAGATTCCGAAGATGCTTTATATTTTGGTAAAGCTTTTATTCTCGGAAATGCAAATATTAAAGGTCCAGTTTCTGGATTATTTATTAATGTTGAAGCCAAATCGAACAAAGGAACAGATATTAAAATCCCAATCAATAACAGCGAATCATCAGGAAATAGCAGTAATATCCATTTTGTAACTGAAAAAGAAAAAAGTAATATAAAATCAGGAATTGTAGATAATTCGAGAAATTATGATGGATTAGAACTAAATTTTGATTTAGAAATAACGCCAGAAGCCAATATAGAAATAATAATTAACCGAGAAACTGACCACAAAATTACAGGAAAAGGATATGGAAGTTTGAATATGGCAATTAACACTTTGGGTAAGTTTAATATGACTGGCGATTTTCAAGTTATTCAAGGAAAATACGATTTTAGATATGGCGGAATTATCAAAAAAACATTTGATGTAAAAAAATTCGGAACCATTGTTTGGACAGGTGATCCATTAAAAGCCGATTTAAATTTAGAAGCTGTTTATAATAATTTATCTGCAAATCCGGGAGTATTATTAGAAAACGCATCGTTTAATAAAAAAGTTCCAGTTAATTTAACAATTGGAATAAAAGGAAATTTATCCAATCCAGAACCCGATTTTAATATAGATTTTCCTTCGGTAAACTCAATTTTTAAATCAGAAATACAAACTAAACTTGATAATAAAGAAGTAAGACAAAAGCAAGCATTGGTTTTGTTGTCAACTGGAAGTTTTTTGAGTCCTGATGGTTTATCGCAAACAGCGGCCTACAACAATATTTATGAAACTGCATCAGGTCTATTAGACGATTTGTTTCAAGATCAAGATAGTAAAATTAAATTTGGTTTAATATATCAAGGAAGCGAAATAAACCCTAATAATGTCTCAAATAATACTGGTGGTAATGTAAATATTAACATATCCTCAGATTTAGGCGAAAGAGTAAAAATCATTGGTTCGCTTGGAGTTCCAATTGGTGGAGTTTCACAGACTACAATAATAGGTAATGTCGAAGTTCAATATCGAGTAAATCAAGATGGAACTTTAAATTTAAGAGTTTTTAACCGTGAAAACGAAATAAATTACATCGGAGAAGGAATTGGATATACCCAAGGTGCAGGTATTTCTTATGAAGTCGATTTTGATACTTTTTCAGAATTATTAGAAAAAATAAATTTCTTTAAGAAAAAAAGTCAAAAGAATTCTAATACGAAAACTGATGATTTTTTAATTCCTGATTCTGATATTCGTGTCAATAAACCAATTGATGATAGCAATAAAAAACCTGTTGACGATCCAAAACCAAATACCGATGCAATCCCTAAAGATGACGAATAATATTTATAATAATTAAAAACTTATTAACGAAAACGTTTGAATTATTTGATGTTTCTAAAAATAATTAAAAGCTCTTTCATTTAATATTCTTTCTTTTATAAATTTACCAAATCAAATTAAAATATGTCTAAATCAATAAAAAAAATCGGTGTACTAACCTCTGGTGGAGATTCACCAGGAATGAACGCTGCAATTCGTGCAGTTGTAAGAACTTGCGCCTATCATAATATAGAATGTATAGGGATTTATAGAGGTTATCAAGGAATGATTGAAGGCGATTTTAAAGAAATGGGACCAAGATCAGTAAATAATATCGTTAATAAAGGTGGAACTATTCTAAAATCTGCACGTTCCAAAGAATTTATGACTGTCGAGGGTCGTGAAAAAGCCCACGAACATCTTGTTAATGCTGGAGTTGACGCATTGGTTGTAATTGGTGGAGATGGAAGTTTCACAGGAGCCGAAATTTTCAATAATGAATTTAACTTTCCAGTAATGGGAATTCCAGGAACAATCGATAATGATATTTTTGGCACAAGTCATACTTTAGGTTACGATACCGCTTTAAACACTGTCGTAGATTGTATTGACAAAATTCGAGATACTGCAAGTTCGCACAACCGACTTTTTTTTGTAGAGGTTATGGGTCGCGATGCTGGTCATATTGCCCTAAACGCAGGAATCGGAGCAGGAGCAGAGGAAATACTTATACCCGAAGAAGATTTAGGACTTGACCGATTATTAGAATCATTAATAAAAAGTAAAGCTTCTGGTAAATCATCAAGCATAGTTGTGGTTGCCGAAGGCGATAAAATGGGTAAAAACGTATTCGAACTCAAAGATTATGTCGAAGAACATTTACCAGAATACGACGTTAGAGTTTCGGTTCTTGGACACATGCAACGTGGTGGCGCACCATCTTGCTACGACCGAGTTTTAGCTTCACGATTAGGTGTAAAAGCAGTAGAATCACTATTAGCCGGAAAATCTAATTTTATGGTCGGAGTTATGCAAGATCAAATCACGCTAACACCCTTAGAACAAGCAATAAAAGGACATTATCCAATAGACGAAGAATTATTAAGAGTATCAGACATTATGTCAACTTAAAAAAATAGTTTCAAGTTTAAGGTTTCAAGTTCAAAGTTGAGCGACCTTAAACTTGAAACCTTAAACTTTAAACAAAATTTAAAATGGTAAAATTAGGAATAAACGGTTTCGGTAGAATAGGTAGAATAGTTTTAAGAGAATCATTCAACCGTGACAATGTCGAAGTTGTTGCAATCAACGATTTATTAGATGTAGATCATTTGGCTTATTTGTTAAAATACGATTCAGTTCACGGACGTTTCAACGGAAAAGTAGAAGTAAAAGACGGAAAACTTTTTGTAAACGACAAACACATCAGAATTACTGCTGAAAAAGATCCAGTAAACCTGAAATGGAACGAAGTCGATGTTGACGTAGTAGCCGAATGTACAGGGTTTTTCACCACAATCGAAACCGCAAAAGGACACATAACAGGTGGTGCAAAAAAAGTAATTATTTCTGCACCATCAGCCGATGCACCAATGTTCGTAATGGGCGTAAATCATACCAATGCAAAAGCAACAGATTTAGTAGTTTCAAATGCCTCTTGCACAACCAATTGCTTGGCTCCATTAGCCAAAGTAATCAACGATAATTTCGGAATCGTCGAAGGATTAATGACAACCGTTCACGCATCAACATCAACACAAATGGTTGCCGATGGCCCTTCGAGAAAAGATTGGCGAGGCGGACGTGCAGCATCTGTAAACATCATTCCATCTTCAACCGGTGCAGCAAAAGCAGTAGGTCAAGTTATTCCAGAATTAAACGGAAAGTTGACTGGAATGTCAATGCGTGTTCCAACAATCGACGTATCAGTAGTAGATTTAACAGTTAAAGTTGCTAAAGAAACTTCATATGAAGAAATAATGGCAGTTTTGAAAAAAGCATCAGAAAACGAAATGAATGGTATTTTAGGTTACACCGAAGATTTAGTTGTCTCTCAAGATTTCGTTTCAGACACAAGAACTTCAATCGTCGATGCAAAAGCAGGAATTGGTTTGAACTCAACATTCTTCAAAATTATTTCTTGGTACGACAACGAATACGGATATTCAAGCAAATTAATCGATTTATCGGTTCACATTGCAGGTTTGAAATAAAATCATATATTTACATATAATCTCATTAGTTTCAATATTAATGAGATTTTTTATTTGAAGCTGTTTCCTGCCGTCATTCCTCTCGTCCCAAAAGACGAGAATCCCTTTCATCAGGGCTAGGGTTTTAACGTTCAAAACAGCAATTTTCGAAATTTAAACCAAATTTATTTTAGAAAACTAGGTCTAAATACT
>JAYVBR010000413.1:0-13706 GCA_043750395.1 Bacteroidota bacterium
AGATTAATCGAAAAAGTCTATGAAAAAATCATCGCCAAAGGATCAGAATTAACAGGAATAAAAAAGAAATTATTTTTCTGGGCAATCGATTTAGGATTGCGATACCAACCTTACGGTGCCAATGGTTGGTGGTACGAAACCCAATTAAAAATGGCTCGAAAACTTATTTTTAGCAAATGGAAAGAAGGTTTGGGCGGAAAATTAGATTTAATAACCACCGGAAGTGCAGCTTGTCAACCAAGATTGGTTAGCGTTTTTACAGCAGCTGGAATCTCAATTATGGAAGGTTACGGATTGTCTGAAACTTCGCCAGTTATTTCGGTAAACGATATGCGCGACGGCGGTTTTAGAGCAGGAACTGTTGGTAGAATAATAAATAATGTAGAAGTTAAAATTGCAACCGATGGCGAAATTCTATGTAAAGGGCCAAATGTAATGATGGGTTATTACAAAGACGAAACCCTTACTAATGAGGCAATTAAAGACGGATATTTTCACACTGGCGACATCGGAATTATTGACAGCGATGGTTTCTTGAAAATTACAGACCGTAAGAAAGAAATGTTTAAAACATCGGGCGGAAAATATATTGCACCACAATTACTCGAAAATGCAATGAAACAATCGCGGTTTATAGAACAAATTATGGTTATTGGCGATGGTCAAAAAATGCCAGCTGCCTTCATTCAACCTAATTTTGATTTTGTCCGAGAATGGGCTGTAATGCACAATGTTCCCGTCGGAAAATCGAATGAAGACGTTGCAAATAATCCTAAAATCAAAGAACGAATTGATCAAGAAGTCGAAGAAATAAACAAAAAATTCGGAAACTGGGAACAAATAAAAAGAATTGAATTAACACCAGATATCTGGACAATCGATGGTGGTCACCTTACGCCAACTATGAAATTGAAACGAAAAGTTGTTCTCGAAAAATACAAAGATTTGTTCGATAAAATTTATAATTAATAATTTTGAAAAACTTACTCCTATATATAATACCAATATTATTATTTTTTGAATGCAAACAAGTTCCAGAAAATCAAACCAAAGAAAATTATTTAGATTTTTCTAAACGTGACGACCAATGGACTGGAGGCATAAAAATGATTCCTATAAAAACGGCAAAAGGAGAATTCAAAGTTTGGACGAAACGCATTGGCAATAACCCAACCATAAAAGTACTTTTGCTCCACGGCGGACCTGGATTAACCCACGAATTGTATGAAAGTTTCGAAGGATATTTTCCACAAGAAAGTATAGAATTTATTTATTATGACCAATTGGGTTCTTATTATTCAGACCAACCAAAAGACAAATCACTCTGGACAAACGAGCGTTTTGTCGAAGAAGTTGAGCAAGTTCGAATCGCTTTAGGATTGAACAAAAACAATTTTTATTTATTAGGGCAATCTTGGGGCGGTATTCTAGCAATGGATTACGCTTTAAAATATCAAAAAAATTTAAAAGGTTTGATTATTTCGAATATGATGGCGAGCATTCCAGAATATAACAAATTTGCGCAAGAAGTTCTTGGTCCTAAAATGAATAAAACTATTTATGACCAAATAATGACATTCGAAAAAAACAAAGATTTTGCCAATCCAAAATATACCGAACTTTTATTTGAACATTATTACACACAACACATTCTCAGAAAACCCCAAAAAGATTGGCCAGAATCAATCACAAGATGTTTCAAACACATCAATTCTGAAGTTTATATAACGATGCAAGGTTACAGCGAATTCGGAATATCTGGAGATGCTTATATTAAAAATTGGGATGTTTCAAAAAGATTAAAAGAGTTAACAATTCCGACACTGACAATCGGTGCAAAACACGATACAATGGATCCAATTTATATGAAATGGATGTCAACTCAAGTTAAAAACGGACAATTTTTATATTGTGAAAACGGCAGCCATTTGTCTCAATACGACGATCAAAAAACCTATTTTTCGGGATTGATAAAATTTTTGAAAGATGTTGATCCTAAAAAAATTAAAACTAATTAATATGTATTTGGGCGTTTCCCCGAAAAAAAATCGGGGTCAGGCTATACGTTTCAATCTTTTTATCAATTACATCGGGTTTAGACCCGATGTAATTGATAAAAAGGATTTACACTTCTATCCTTAACGCAAATAAAAAATGAAAAAAACACTATTATTTTTTTTAATCATAAGTAATTTAACTACCGCTCAAGTTTCGAATGTAATCAGAAACGAAGCAAGTTATACACAAGAAATTTTTCCGTATCGTGGCATTCGAATGATGCAAGTTGACGAAGTTTCTTGCCCTGAAAATGAAGAAAATGTTTTCATTTTTTCGAAAATCGAAAAAAATGCTAAAAAAGACATTATGTATTTCCAAAGGTTTACAAAAATCAGTTCGAAATGGAAACTAAATTCAGATTTAGAAATTAAACACGACGGAATTATATCAGTCTGGAAAAGTCGAAAAGCATTTTTAGACACTAATAAAGACAAAAGTATCGATGCACTTTTTATTTATAGTTTGAATGATTATGAATTTAAACAACAAACTGTGCATTTAATCTTTTCGCATTTGTCAAAAATTTACAGTATTTATTCTAATATTTCTGATAATTATTCCAAAGATACTTTTTCGGATAACTTCAAAGAATTAGATGAAAATTCAAAGTCAAAAATATTAGAATATTGGAATAAATTAGATAAGGCTGATAATTAAATGTAAATAATTTTTAAAATTTATGCATTGATTTGAGTTTTTAAATTTATATTTACAAAATTATAAATAAAAATTTTAATGAAAACAATACTATTAATCACATCACTTTTTATTTCTGTTTCAACATTTTCACAAACTACAATTATTGAAGAAAAAATTGAAAAAGAAGGCAATCCGTCATTTCATCTTTTACCAAATATTAACAAAGTTGTAATCACAAAAGGAGCAAGTTCTTCTGGATTAGCTGTGTTTACTGAGACTAATAGCCTATCAACTTATGATGAAACAGGATTTAAAAATGAAATTCTAAAAAACGAAAATATTCTTGGTCCTTTTTATTCAAACAATGAAACATCAATTTTAGTAGTTGACATTTCAGACGGTATTACAAGTGCAAATTGTAAATATTTTATAAACGGTAAAATAAAAATATTAACCAAAGCAGAATTGAGAGAATCAAAAATTGATATACTATCCGGAAAAACAATGTTTAATTCTCAATTTGAATATAACTTACAAAATCAAAAAGGAAAACCTGATGTAGACTTAAAAAAAGACGAATTAAATCTTGTAGTAACAGATATTTTTTCAAGAAAAAGCCAATCATACAATTTAGGTAATATGAATTTAGACCGTTTGTATGGCGAAAATTTTGTAAAACCAGAAGAAAAAATTGCCTGTAAAATTAATGTTAATTTTGATGAATCACTTAATTTAATTACCAAATCAATATCTAAAGATTTATCCAAAACTATACTCTACAAAAGCATATATTCCAACGATGGAAAAAAACTAAGTGAGGTTGCTTTTGAATTATCTATTCCAAATCAATTTTTGATGTATTCTTACAACGGCGGTGGTTTTTTGACTGTTGGTGGATATGGCAATAAATTTACACATTTTTATGATGATTTATGGATAAATAATTATTACGAAGACATTAAAAATGGAGATGTTTATATCTATGGATTGTTTTCAGATAAAGCTACGAAACTAAACGGAAATGCAAAACCTGCTGGTTATTACGTCTTTAAATTTGACAAAACAGGTAAAAAAATATGGGAAGCTATAAACAAACTAGAAGATAACGATTTCAATAAATCGCATACAGTAACAACAGTTTTTGTCGATTTTTATCAGTTAAATAATAACGTATGTTTGACTATAAATATCAACGGCTTAGGAGACTTTTATAATTACAATATTATCGAAAAAACTAAAGGAACCATTATTAAAACTGAAAATATCGAAATAAACGAGACTTTTTCTGATATTTCCAATAAAGTCAGTTTATTCAAGATAAATGCAAAATATAAAGGCTTGAAAGAATTCAAAGATAAAAAATTTGATTTTGAAAGCTTGTTAGCTGTTAATTCGAACAACAAAATAGAAGAATATATTAAAAAAGTAATTTCAAAAAATGATTTAGTTTTTAGAAGTGCTTTTTCAGATAAGGGAATTTGGTTATTTGAAACAGACAATAAAGAATATTATAAAGTTACTTTGTTTAAAGAATAACAAAAATTTCATTATTAATTTACAAAAATACATTTTTTTAAATTAAAACAATTATTCCATTTTCAAAAACTAATAA
This sequence comes from Bacteroidota bacterium, assembly GCA_043750395.1. GTDB lineage: Bacteria > Bacteroidota > Bacteroidia > Flavobacteriales > Flavobacteriaceae > Flavobacterium. Next base: position 4,310 of record JAYVBR010000413.1, read on the forward strand.
CTAAACAAATTATTCTTAAAAAAATTATTGATTAATTGAATTTAAAAATAATATTATTGTTCAAATCTACAAAAACGCCGATATTCAATCAGCGTTTTTTTTATGATAATTTTGAACAATATTGATAATTAAAATTATACTTAAAAATCCTATCTTTGCATTTTAATTTTTTATGCTAGATTCAGAAAACAATATCGAGGTTCAAGGCGCACGCGTTCACAACCTTAAAAATATAGACATTTCAATTCCTCGCGAAAAATTGGTAGTAATAACTGGTCTGTCAGGTTCAGGGAAATCATCATTGGCTTTTGACACAATTTATGCCGAAGGACAACGCCGATATATCGAAACATTTTCGGCTTATGCTAGGCAATTTCTTGGTGGATTAGAACGTCCAGATGTAGATAAAATTGATGGATTGTCGCCAGTAATTGCTATTGAGCAAAAAACAACTTCTAAATCTCCACGTTCAACCGTTGGAACTATTACCGAGATTTACGATTTCTTAAGACTACTTTTTGCTCGTGCTGGCGATGCATACAGTTACAACACTGGCGAAAAAATGGTTTCGTACAACGACGATCAAATTAAAGATTTAATTACCAGCAATTTTCTAGGAAAACGAATTAATATTTTGGCACCAGTTATTCGAGCCAGAAAAGGTCACTACGCTGAATTATTCCAACAAATTGCCAAGCAAGGTTTCTTGAAAGTTCGAATAAATGGCGATGTAAAAGACATTACGGCTGGCATGAAACTCGACCGTTACAAAACCCACGATATCGAAATTGTAGTTGACAGAATTGCTGTTGATGTTAGCGAAGAAACTGCCAAAAGATTATCAGAGAGTATCAAAACAGCAATGTATCATGGCGAAAATGTTTTGATGGTTTTGGAGCAAGATTCAGATGAAATTCGTTTTTTTTCTAGAAATTTAATGTGTCCGACAACCGGAATTTCCTATCAAAATCCTGAACCAAACTTATTTTCGTTCAATTCGCCAAAAGGTGCTTGCGCTGATTGTAACGGATTAGGAACGATTAACGAAATCAACATAAAAAAAATAATTCCGAATCCAAAATTGTCCATAAAAGCAGGAGGATTTGTGCCTTTGGGCGAATACAAAACCACTTGGATTTTTAAACAATTAGAAATTATTGGCGAAAAATTCGGTTTTAAAATTACCGATGCTATCGAAACCATTTCTGATGAAGCAATGGAAATGATTTTGAATGGTGGCAAAGAAAAATTCTCGGTTGTTTCAAAAACTGCTGGAGTTTCTAAAGAATATAAAATTGAATTCGAAGGCATTTCTCATTTCATAAAATCGCAGCACGACGATTCGGGTTCATCTAGTCTAAAACGTTGGGCAAAAGAATTTATGGACGAAGTCAATTGTCCAGTTTGCGAGGGTTCAAGACTAAAAAAAGAATCGCTTTATTTCAAAATAAACGAACAAAATATTGCTGATTTATCTAATATGGATATCTCGGATTTAACGGCTTGGTTTCACGATTTAGACAATCATTTGTCTGACAAACAGAAATTAATTGCCACAGAAGTCATCAAGGAAATAAAAGATCGATTGAACTTTTTAATGAATGTTGGTTTAGAATATTTGGCAATTTCTAGAAGTTCCAAATCGCTTTCTGGTGGCGAAGCACAACGCATTAGATTAGCAACGCAAATTGGTTCGCAACTAGTTGGAGTTTTATATATTCTTGACGAGCCAAGCATTGGTTTGCACCAACGCGATAACGAAAAACTAATTCATTCTTTGGAACAATTGCGAGATATTGGCAACTCGGTTATTGTGGTTGAACACGACAAAGATATGATAGAACGTGCCGATTATGTAATTGATATTGGTCCAAAAGCAGGGAAATATGGCGGCGAAATTATCAGTAAAGGTACACCAGCCGAAATATTGAAACACGACACCATTACCGCTCAATATATGAACGGTAAAATGAAATTCGAAATTCCTAAAAAACGCCGTGAAGGCAACGGAAAATTCTTAAAATTGACTGGAGCAACAGGAAATAATTTAAAAAATGTTTCGATTGAATTGCCTTTAGGTCAATTAATTTGTGTTACTGGCGTTTCGGGTTCAGGAAAATCGACTTTGATAAATGAGACTTTATATCCAATATTAAACGAGTTTTATTTTAATGGCGTAAAAAAACCAAAACCTTACAAAAAAATTGAAGGTTTAGAACATATTGATAAAGTTATTGATATTGACCAAAGTCCAATTGGGCGCACACCACGCTCGAATCCAGCGACTTACACCGAAGTTTTTACCGAAATTCGGAATATGTTTACAATGACTTCCGAAAGTATGATTCGAGGTTATAAAGCAGGACGATTTAGTTTTAATGTAAAAGGTGGTCGTTGCGAAACCTGCGAAGGATCTGGCGTTAGAACAATAGAAATGAGTTTTTTGCCTGATGTTTATGTAGAATGCGAAACTTGTCAAGGCAAGCGTTTTAACAGAGAAACTTTAGAAATTCGTTTCAAAGGAAAATCGATTTCTGATGTTTTGAATATGACAATTGACGAAGCCGTTCCGTTTTTTGAATTGATTCCGAAAATTCACCGAAAAGTAAAAACTTTGCAAGATGTTGGTTTGGGTTACATAACTCTTGGTCAGCAAAGCACAACGCTTTCGGGAGGCGAAGCACAACGCATAAAACTCGCTGGCGAATTATCTAAAAAAGATACAGGAAACACCTTTTATATTCTCGATGAACCCACAACAGGCTTGCATTTTGAGGACATTCGAGTTTTGATGGAAGTCATTAATAAATTGGTCAATAAAGGCAACACGATTTTGATTATAGAACATAATATGGACGTTATAAAACTCGCCGATTATATTATTGATATTGGTCCAGAAGGCGGAAAAGGTGGCGGAAACGTTGTAGCCAAAGGAACTCCTGAAGAAGTTGCCAAAAATAAAAAAAGTTATACAGCGCAGTTTTTGAAAAAGGAGTTAGCGTAAAGTTTATAAGATTTATGGAAAATCCAGAACAAAATATCATTATATATAAAACCGCAGATGGAAAATCATCTGTAAGTTTATATTCTAAAGATGGAAATATTTGGATGAATCAAAATCAGTTGGCTACACTTTTTGACACCTCTATTCCAAACATCAGTATGCACATAACTAATATACTGAAAGAAAACGAGTTATCGCAAGATTCAGTTATTAAGGATTACTTAACAACTGCTTTAGATGGCAAAAAATATTCGGTTATTTTTTATACTCTAGAAATGATTTTGGCAATTGGTTTCAGGGTTCGTAGTAAACGAGGAACACAATTTAGAATTTGGGCTAACCAAAATCTGAAGGAATTTATGATTAAAGGGTTTGTGATGGATGATGATCGTTTAAAAAATCCAGACGGAAGACCAGATTACTTTGATGAATTATTAGCCAGAATTAGAGACGTTCGAGCTTCTGAAAAGCGGTTTTATCAAAAAGTTCGGGATTTATTTTCGTTAAGTAGTGATTATGATGCTTCGGATAAAGCAACTCAAATGTTTTTTGCCGAAACTCAAAATAAATTATTATTCGCTGTTACTGCAAAAACTGCCGCCGAATTAATTATTTCAAGAGCTAATGAAAATGAGCCAAATATGGCGTTGACGTCTTGGAAAGGAACAATTGTTAGGAAACAAGACATAATAATTGCCAAAAATTATTTGTTAAAAGACGAAATTGATACTTTAAATAGATTGGTTGTAATATTTTTGGAATCTGCGGAATTACGTGTAAAAGAAAGAAAAGATATTGCAATAAATTTTTGGAAAGAAAACGTTGATAAAATGTTACTCTTTAATGAAAGAAATGTTTTAAAAGGATCGGGAAATATTTCTAACAAACAAATGGAAGAAAAAGTTTTAGAAGTTTATGAAAATTTTGATGCCAAAAGAAGAGTTTTTGAAGCAAAACGAGAAGAAATAATTGAACTAGAAGAAATTGAAAAAATTATTAAAGTTAAAAATTAAAAAAAGAATTAGTTTAGCAATTTAATTTTTTTATCAAAGAAAATATTGAACTGAAAAAAAATGCCCAAGCCCTGATGGCAGCGAAAATCCTTTTTTGAAGAAAATCTATTTTTTCTTGGGTTGAAAGAACGACCAACGGAAGTTCCTTTTAAACCATTAGAAAAAAAAGATTTTATTAAAAAAGATTGAAGAGAACAGCAGGAAATAGCTACGATAAAATAATAAAATAAAAAAACATGAAACTAAAAGATTTTGACAACGACGAAGACAAAGTAATTCAAGATAAATTGATGCAAAAAACGTGGAATGAAATTCGTTCTAACGATTCTTGGGCAATTTTTAAAATTATGTCTGAGTTTGTAAATGGTTATGAAAACATGGCACGTATTGGACCTTGTGTTTCGATTTTTGGATCGGCGAGAACCAAACCAGACGATAAATATTATATTTTGGCCGAAAGTGTTGCTTTTAAAATTAGTCAGGCTGGTTATGGCGTGATTACTGGTGGCGGTCCAGGAATTATGGAAGCTGGCAACAAAGGCGCGCACAGAAGTGGCGGAACATCGGTAGGTTTGAACATTGTTTTACCATTTGAGCAACATTATAATCCATATATTGATAAAGACAAAAACCTTAATTTTGACTATTTTTTCGTCAGAAAAGTAATTTTTGTGAAATATTCGCAAGGATTTGTGGTTATGCCCGGTGGATTTGGAACTTTAGACGAATTATTCGAGGCAATAACTTTGATTCAAACTAAAAAAATTGGTAAATTTCCAATTATTTTAGTAGGTTCTAGTTTTTGGAATGGATTGATGGGTTGGGTTAAAGAAGTTATGATTGAGCGAGAAAAAACGGTTTCGCCAGATGATATGAAATTGATTCAAATAGTTGATACAGAGGAAGAAGTTGTTAATGCTTTGGACAAATTCTACAAAAAATATGATTTGAGTCCTAACTTTTAAATTAAAAAATAAAATTAATAGCAAAAAGTCGTTAAGTTTTAAAATTATTTGGGTAAATAACTATTGGTTTCTTAACGACTTTGCAATTAACAATTTAAACACGAAAAAATTAATCTTTGTTGCGATATTGTTGCAATAATTTTTTGCTGAATTTTTCTTCTGCTCGTTTTAGCTTTAATAATTTTATTGGCGATAAAACCACTTTTAAGCTTACAATTAATTTTTTTCGATTTAAAAACAATTCTTCCTCAGTGTTTTCTAATTGAGTTAATAATAAATTGGCTTCTTTATCGGTCATTTTTTCTAAATCTTCATCGTTCATTTTTTTAATTAATGATTTAGTTTTTATTCCTCTTATTTCTTGCTGTTTCGTTTCAAATGCGTTAAAAATAGGCCAAAATTTAGTTGCCTCATCGGTTGTTAATGACAATTCATTGGTTATAAATGCAACTTTTAAGGCTTTTAATTGTTCTTTTTTTTCGGGATAAGGTTGTGCATTTGCATTTAATATAAAAATTAAAAATGCTATAGCAAAAATTTTAATGTTTTTCATTTTCTTAATTTATTAGATATTCTTCAAGATTATCGTTTCCTGAAAGTTCATTTTCGATTATTAAATCTTCAATTTTTAAATCAATTTTTATTTTATTTATCTCATTTTGAGTTAATAAATCTGCTATATCAGTTTCATTTAAAGTTGAATTGTACGTTATATAATTTTCTAAAACTAAACTATCAATTTCTTTAGATTTATTAATAAAATGATTCAAAACTGGAATACTAATTCCTATAATCAAAATTGCTGCAACTGCATTAACCCATTTTTTAGTTTTAGAAAAAATTGAAATTACGTTAACTTCTTTCTCAGGGATTTTATTTATCAATCTTTCAGATAAATCATCAAAATAATTCTCAGGAACTTTAAATCCTGATTCAATTTTGGGTTCGTTATCTAAATTTATTGGTTTCATATTAATAAGACTGTATTTATTTAAAAAGGTTTAATTGGATTTTAAAAAATCTTCAATTTTTTTTTTAGCAATATGATAAGATGCTTTTAAAGCTCCAACTGATGTACCTAATACATCAGAAATTTGTTCGTATTTTAATTCTTCAAAATATTTCATTTTGAAAACTAATTGCTGTTTTTCAGGCAAAATTGCGATTGCTTTTTGAAGTTTAATTTGAATTTCATTGCCTTCAAAATAAACATCGGCTTCAAGATTATCAATAATTTTCGACTGAATTTCTTGACTTGTTGTATTGTTTTTTTTTGCTTTTAGATTTAAAAAAGTGATCGATTCGTTGGTGGCTATTCTATAAATCCAAGAGTACAATTTGCTTTCGCCTTTAAATTTATTTAAATTCTGAAAAACTTTTATAAACGTATTTTGCAGAACATCATCAGCATCGTCGTGATTCAAAACTATGTTTCTAATATGAAAATACAATGGTTTTTGGAATTGTTGTAACAGATTTCGAAACGCAATATTTTGCGTTTTTGGGCTCAAAAGTTGTTTTATAAATTCCTTTTCGTCTTGCAAAACCAATCTTTTAGGTGTTAGAATGAATAAAATTGAAAAGGTTTAATTAGAGAGATATAAAAATGAGTATTTTTTAAATTATTTTTTTTTAAGAATAAAATAATTGTTTTTATTTAAAATTATTTTTTTTACACTAAATTGATTTATACAGCCAGAATAATTTTTAAATAAATTATTAGAAACTATTATGTAAGAATCTTTTTGAGTGTTTTTAACAATTGTTTTTATAAAAAAATATTCAGGAAAACCAAAACCTATTTCACCAGAATTTATTGAGTTAAAATTACAAAGTATATAATATTCTTGAGAAATTCCGTGCAAAAATACTTTTTTGTTTTTCGGAATAAAACTATTTATTTGAGTGGCTGTTTCATTTTGAGTATTATATATTTTTTCTGGGTTATTCAAATTTTTTAAATTAGTATAACTTATAAAACATATTGAAAGTGTAAAAAAAATATTTTTAAAAAGCTTAGTGAAATTGGAACCATAATTTGATTCTAAATAAACATAAGCAATTAGAGAATATGGAATTATATATTGAAAATAGTGATAAAATGATGCTTTTGCAAGTACTAATAATGAAAAAACAAAAGGTAATACAAAAATTAATAAAAATCTAACATCATTTTTCTTAATTTTAAAGATAAAAAATGGAACAATCAATAAGTATAAATTTGCCAAACTAAAAACGGCAAAACATATTGAAAATATAGTTAAATTATAATACAAACCAGTTCCGGACCCAACATCAAGTTTTGTTCCAACTCCTAAAATATGTTTCATAAATTGGATTAAAGTAACTTCTTGAATTGATAAATAAATAAAAAAAACAAAAATCGGAACGAAAATACCACACGAAAATAAAATTATATTTTTTAAAATTTTATCTTGATTTATAATCAAATCAATTAAAATTGGTGCTAAAATAAATAATCCATATTGCTTGGATAAAAAAGATAATGAAATGAAAATTCCCGAAACAAATAAATAAAATAAATTCAAATTACTTTTGAATTCTAGGTATAAATAAAAACAAGTTATCTGAAAAAAAACCGAAATTGGTTCTAAAATTATACTTCTGGCTTCTAAATTTAATGTACCTAGCAAAAAAAACAAAACATAAAATAAAATTTCAATTTTTGAATTTATTATTTTTGATATTATTTTATAAAACATAAAAGTTGAGCCTAAAATAAAAAACAAATTTATAATTAGGTTAATTCTAATGTAAGGTTCATTTGTGAATAAATTTGGGATTCCAATCAATAAAATTGCCAATGGATTATAATTTGTTGCAATTTCTTTGAAATATATTTTTCCTGAATAAACCTCTTTTGCAACACTTAAATAATATCCAGAATCTGAATTTATTGTCGGATATAGCAAGAAATAAGAAACGATTATTACAACAACAACAAATAAAATCAAACTTAAAATTAAAAAATATTTTTTTTGCATTGCTATTTTTTTTAATCTGATTTTATTGTGGAAAATCTTTTCTGATAATTATTTTTTCAGGAATTGGTATATTTGAAACGGGATTAGGTGTTGCTGTCGGAGTAATTTTAGTCGAAATTTTATTTTTAATTAATTGTTTTACATATTTTTTGATGTAATCTTTTTTCTTAACAGGAACATAAATTTCAGTTATCCATTTATTAGCATTTTTTGAATCGGTTTTATTATTTTTATATATTTCTATAATTGGCAATTCAGTTTTTTGTATCAGATTATTTTCTGTAATCAATTCTAAAGCTTTTATTTTTGCTTTATTTTTAAAACTCAAATCGCCTGTTAAAGTCGCCTTCATAGCTTGAAATGGAAGCATTTTGTCAAAAGTATATTCATTAGATTTACTTGTAATTATTGAATCTTTAATCGAAATACAAACCGAAAAATTTGTAGTTCCTTTTAAATCATTGCTTGAGTTGTATTTAACAAATGGTTTACCCGAAATTGAAATCTTATTTTTTTGTGTAAATCTCAGAATATTTGGAATCATAATTTGAATATTATTTTCCAAATTTTCGTTGCTACTATTTATTGTTTTTTGCAGATACATTCCCATTGTTATTTCAATAAACCCATCAGCAATCACAGAATGAGTATTAACCTTATTTTTTAGATTATTTTCAATATTTATTAAGCTTTTTTCATACATATTTCCAATTATTTGATCCATTCCGCCAAATAATGTTGTGAAAATTATAGTTGTAAAATCCATTTTTCCAATGTTCCGCCAAGTAACCTTTGTTTTACCATTAGTTTCATTAAAATTCCAATAAACATTGGATTCTGCATCATTAAAACTCATTTTTTGATGTATGCTATCATTTGATTTCACAAAAATCGTAGTCATTTTGCCTTCGCCATCTTGTCCTTTCCAAGAATAATAGCTTCCTTTTCCGATTGTTTTTTTTGAGAAAATAAATTTCATTTTAGGATCATCTTGCTTCCAAGATCCAAAATTTTCCCAATTTTTCAAGTCGTAGCGAAGCTTTTTCTCAGGTATTAATTTTTCAACCACTAAGCTTTTATCAAGAGCAGGATTTATCGTTATTGTTGCAATCATGTATTTTAATTGTTTTTTTTATAACTTTACACTTAATTAAAAAAAAATCGACTCTAGAAAATGCCTATATATTTTGCTTTTAATTCTTAACCATATTCCATCTCACAGGTAGTAGCAAGAACAGGATATTTTTAATTAGTTAAAATCACTTTTAACGCCTTTTCTTTTGCAGCATTTCCAAATGTTTCATAAGCCTTCACTATTTCATCCAGTTTAAAATGATGTGTAATCAATTTTTTCGGTTCAAGTTTTCCAGCCTGTACTGTTTTAAAAAGCATGGGTGTGGATACTGTATC
>JAYVBR010000414.1:0-2624 GCA_043750395.1 Bacteroidota bacterium
CGAGTACTGATGTTTTCTCGACTTTTCGGACTACAAATGTTACCAATGAGCCAATAAACAATAATTTGGTTGTTGCAGATGCTCAATCAGTTCAAAACACCAATTATTTGCTTGCAATTTCCTCAAATAATGTAGATATTTCAAACACAAATCCAATATATACCTTTACTGGAAACGGAAATACTTATGCTTTCAATTTTTCGAATAATGCTGGTGCAAATGCTGTAACATTATCTCTTAATGGAGCAGTTGCTGATAATATTCCAGTTACAATTTCAACTTCGGGAATAAATTCTATTGCAACTTTCATTACACCTTATATTATATCCGATGGAACGCTGAGTATAACTATTAATAGTTTGACTAGAAATTCAGCTCTAAATCTAAATCTTGCTGATACCGAAACTTCTTCATTTGCTAATGTAAATGTTGCAGGATTATTTTCTGGATCATTAATTTCTAATAGAACATTTGATAAACGAAAAATTTCGTTAAAAGGACCAAATTCAACAATTTATACAGAATTTACCGCTAATCCAACCAATATTAATTATCCTAATACCAGCGATATGTATATTTATTCAGGTTATCAAGAAATAACTGACTACGTTCGCGCAAATGGAATAGGTGAGTATTTCGCTGCTGACATTGCCTTGAAAGAAGGAAATGGTGGAGGATCAGGATATTACGGTGGTTGGGGAATGATTGTTGTTTATGAAAATCAACTAATGAAACGAAGAGATGTAACTATTTTTGATGGATATGCATTCGTAACAGGAACCGGAAATTTTGATTTGCCAATTTCAGGATTCAATACCGTTCAAACAGGACCAGTCGGAATCAAAATGGGATTGATGGCTGCTGAAGGTGACCGCCCTTTTGATGGTGATTATTTCAGAATTCAAAAACAAATCGATTCAACTTACTTAACATTGATACATTCAGGAAATGCAGCCGATAATTTCTTTAACTCATCGATTGTAACTGGTGGAAATCCTAGAAATCCATTATTATTGAACAATACAAGTATCGATTTGAGTATGTTCGAAATTCCGAATGTTAATAATGAAGTTATTACAAATGGGCAAACTTCGGTTAATTTTCAATATGGTTCTGCTTATGAAACTGTTGTTATTTATGGAATAGCTTTTTCGGTAGATTCCTATATTCCTGAGGTTAACGTATTGATATCTGCGCAAAACGTAAATGGAAATCCAATTGTTAGCAGTCCAATAACTACTCAACCAGATGATATTATCGAGATGAAAATCGAAATTAGAAATTCTGGAAATGAGCCAGTTAACAATTCTAGATATGTAGTTCCGATTCCATATACTTCGACTTATGTACCTGGAAGTTTATTTAAAAATGTTTATTTCACGCCACTTCCGAGTCCAAATAATTGTTATTTTGACCCTTCGCTTGGCGCAAATGGTTCTATTGTTTGGGATTTTGGAACCATGCCATTACCTATAAATCCAAATGTTTTGTTAGCAGATTATACTTTCAAGATAAAAATTACCAATGATTGTTCGATTCTAAAAAATGCGGCTTGTGGGCAAAACGCATCAATTTCTGGTCAATCTAGTGGAGTAGGAGCAATAACAGGAACTACTTTTTCTGACAAAGATTATTTTATAGGCTACAACAATGACGGCTCTTGCGTAGGATTGCCAATTTTGGACCCATTGCCAATTTCTATTGATGCTACTAATTTTGTACAAGCCAATTGTCAATCAACAATTGATTTTCGAGAATTTAAATATTGTAATGTTGCCAATGCAACCATTCCGATCACTGATGTTATTGGAGCATTTCCAGCAGGAACTTTATTTTATAACCAATTTCCAATAACTAGCTCAGCAATACAATATACAATTACAAATCCTTTTCCAGGAATTGTTGGAACTACTACTTATTTTGCAATACCACCAACTAATAATATAAGTTGTAATGTTCCTTTCAAAATTACAATTTCAAATGCGCCTTCAATTCCCACAGTTACAAACATTTCTTATTGTCAAGGAGCAAATGCTTTGCCACTAACAGCTTCGTTAAATAATTCAGCAAATACCTTATTTTATTATACATCATTAACAAGTGGTGCACAATTAAGTTTAACGCCATCGACGGCAATTGCGGGACAATTCACTTATTATGTTGCCGAGGCATCTTCTGGAACTTGTATAAGCGAAAAAGTTGCAATCGTAGTAACTATTAATCCTACGCCAATTGCAACTGCTCCAGTTTTAACAATAATTCAAGGTTGTTCAACCAATTCAATTACAGATTTAGTCTATAGCGAAACTGCCGTTAGTATTACTCTTTCTCAATTTTTAGCTTATGGTGGAACTTATGATAATTTCAATATTAATCCAACAATTTCGTATATCGATACAAAAACAGGAACTTGCCCAATTGAAGTCACAAGGGTTTTTACTATTAATTGCGTATGTTTTAATAAAACTTTTATTCAAACAATAAGCATTCGAGATACTCAAAATCCAACCGCTAATTCGCTAACTAATTTAACAGTTTCGGGTTGTAATTCTAGCTTTCCAGTTGCTGATATTTCTTTGATTTCTGCAAATGACAATTGTTCAACGCCGATTGTAGCATTTGTT
>JAYVBR010000415.1:0-6104 GCA_043750395.1 Bacteroidota bacterium
GATTTTGTTCTGAGCGACGAAGCCAAAGAAAAACTTTCGGATACTTTCGAATTACTATATTCCAAAAAAGACGAAGGTTTTGGAAATGCAAGAGTTGTCAGAAATTTGTTTGAAAAATGCGTTCAAAACCAAGCCAATCGAATTGTAAAAATCAAAAAAATAACACCAAAAATCTTGAAAACTTTATCTGAAGAAGATATTCCAGAGCCAAAAGAAACTCAAGATCAAGTTTTTTTTGCTACTAATAATGAAGAAAAGGAGTAATTTATATTCAAAAAATCATTAAATTTGATCTTAAATATTTGAAAAATGGAAGCACAAACTATTATTTCACAAGAATTTTCAATACAAAAACAAGAAATAATCGATTGGATTGCAACAATAAACGATGTTTCTGTTTTAGAAGATTTAAAAGAACTGAAACGTCGAGACACTTTTAATTTCGGAGAAGAATTCAAAAAAGGATTGACCGTTGAAGAGTTTAGAGCAGCAATTAAAAAAAGAATCAGAAATTACGATTGGAAAAAATGATCATATTCCAACAAAACGTACTAGATTATTTTGATGATTTAATTCACATACTTTTCAAAGAAGAATATTTTGGATTTGTAGAAAGTTCAGAAATTTTTGTAGATAAAATAATCGATTTTGTTTACAAAGATATTTATACATTTCCATCAAAGAAAACACCAAAAAAACTAATACATTTAGGATCAAATTACATTTTCTATAAATCAAATCAACGCACAACTTGGTATGTTTTCTTTGAACAATTCGATAATAATTACTTGATTACCAGTATTATAAATAGCAATTCCGAAGAAGTAAAATTTTTATAAAATGGAAACACGAACAGCAACCAAAGTAAAATTTTCAAAAGAACTTTCAATCCAGAAACAAGAATTAATCGACTGGATTATAACAATTAATGACGTTTCTGTTTTAGAAGATTTAACAGAATTGAAACGTCGAGATACGTTTAATTTCGAAGAAGAATTCAAAAAAGGAATTACAGGCGAAGAATTGAAGCGAAGATTGAGAAAACACATAAGTGAATTGCCTTGGAAAAAGTAACAATTATTTATATTCCAGAGGTTGAAGTTTATTTAGAAGATTTAGTTGATGTTCTTTTTTACGAAGAATATTTTGGTTTTGAAGATGCAGCGCAAAATTACGCAGAAAAAATTGTACACTTCATCGAAGAAAGCATCCAAACGTTTCCACCAAAAAAAACACCAAAAGAATTAAAAAATTTCGGACAAAACTATATTTTCTATAAATTGACTCAACGCACAACGTGGTATGTTTTCTTTGAACAATTTGATAATAATTATCTGATTACCAATATAATAAACAGTAATTCCGAAGAAGTAAAATTTTTATAAAAATGAAAATAGTATTAATTTATCTAAGTCTATTTATAAGTCAAACTTGCAATAAAAAAATGTCAGATTCTGAAATTTTAGAGCAATTGCCATCAGTAATCGAAACCGTTTATTTTCAAAAATGGGTCGCTGGTCAAGAAGAATCTGGGTCAGGAACTCATTTTTTTATACAATTCAAAACTGCATTTCCTAAAAACATTAAAATAAAAAAAGTTTATTTTCAAGGTCAAGAATCTGATTTACAATCAGAAGATGATAATATTTTTACAGCCAATTTTACTAACAAACCTAAACAAGACCGAATACTTCACGTCGATTCAGAAAAAGAGTTCGGAAATAAACCACCAGTAATTTCAAAATCTAAATATGATTTAGAATCCAACGAAGCCATTTTAGAATTCGAAAAAGACCAAAAACCATTCATTTTTAAACTTCAAAAAATAAAACAAAAAGAACTTTTGGCATATCCGTCTGCAAAACCAAGAAATTAGTTATTTTTGTCTCAAATATTTAACTTTTGAGTCTATACAAATCACTTTTCAAGCAAACATTAATCTATGGCTTGGCAACAGTTTTGCCCAGAATGATTAGTTTTTTACTCAATCCATTTTACGTTAGCGCTTTGCCAAAGCAAGAGTTTGCTGATGTTTCAATCGTTTTTGCTTGGATGGTTTTTTTCAATGTTTTTTTATCTTATGGAATGGAAACCGCTTTTTTTAGATTTTACAACTCCGAAGACAATAAAAAAAATGTAACATCAACATCAACAATTTCAGTATTTTGGTCGTCAATTGTGTTTTTAATAATTGCTTTATTGTTTCGAAACACAATTTCAAGTTGGTCCAATATCAACCTCGAGTATGTAACTTACACGATCTGGATTTTAACTTTCGACGCACTTGCCATCATTCCGTTTTCGAAACTGCGAGCCGAGAAAAAACCAATGAAATATGCATTGATAAAAATTGCAAACGTAACCCTTAATTTTGCATTAAATCTGTTTTTTTTATTGATTTTACCAAATTTGGCCAATGCAAATCCATCAGGGTTTTTCAACACAATCTATTTTCCAAATTCGCAAGTTGGTTATATATTTATGTCAAATTTATTGGCAAGTTTAATGACATTCTTGTTATTATCACCCAATTATTTCAAAATAAAATGGCAATTTGACAAACAATTATGGCGAAAAATGATCAAGTATGGTTTTCCAATTCTTCTCGCTGGAATCGCATTTGCAATCAACGAACATTTCGATAAAATTTTGCTTGAAAAAATGAATGTTTCCAAAGCCGATATTGGCGCCTATTCTGCCTGTTACAAAATCGGAATGTTTATGGTTTTATTCCGAACAGCCTATACATTGGGCATCGAACCGTTTTTCTTTAGTCACGCAAATTCAGAAAACGCATCGCAAACTTATGCGACAATAACAAAATATTTTGTCATTACAGGCTCGTTTATTTTGTTATTTGTAATCGTTTTTATCGATATTCTGAAACTATTTTTAGTACCCAATTCAAGTTATTGGGATGCAATAAAAGTTGTTCCGCTCATAATTCTCGCCAATTTTTTTCTCGGTATTTACACCAATCTTTCGGTTTGGTATAAACTAATCGATAAAACAATGATTGGTGCTTATATTTCGATTTTTGGAGCAATAATTACACTCATTCTCAACTTTTGGCTTGTGCCAATAATGAGCTATTACGGCTCGGCAATCGCCACAATTGCAGCCTATGGAAGTATGATGTTTGTGTCTTATTATTTGGGTCAAAAAAAATATCCAATTCCTTATGAAATCAATAAACTTGCTAGTTATCTTGGAATTTCAATCGCATTATCCGCACTTTCTTTCTATGTTCCAGAACTTCGAAAAAGTTACATTTTTGGCATTTTTGCACTCCTAATTTTTGGATTTTACATCTACAAAAACGAAAAACAACTCATTTTAAAAATTATAAAACGAAAAGCATAATTTTTTGAAGCTAATCGCGCTTTCATTCCAATCTTTTTTTATCAATTGCCACTGGTTTAAAACCAGTGGCAATTGATAAAAAAAGGATTTTCCTTTCAATCACGGCTAGGGCATTATACCATTTATACGTTTAAAATAGTCTAAAGAAACTTAATTATTTTTTGTCAAGACAATGATAAAAAATATTGCATAGCCTTTGTTACCGAAGATTTTTTTGAAGTAAGATTGGCGAAAAAGAAAAAGTTTATTGGGCTATTTTAAACTTATAAATGGTATTAGATATCAAAAGAAAATTTTCCTTATTCCAAAAACCTTATTATCTTAGCAACTTTCAATTTCAAAAAAATAAAATGGAAATAAAAATCATTAATAAATCGCAACACCAATTGCCTGCTTACGAAACAATTGCATCTGCAGGACTGGATATGCGCGCCAATATTCAAGAACCAATTACCATTAGATCATTAGAAAGAGTAATGGTTCCAACTGGATTATTCATCGAATTGCCAATTGGTTACGAAGCACAAGTTCGACCACGCAGCGGATTAGCATTCAAAAACGGCGTAACGTGTCTCAATTCCCCAGGCACAATCGATGCCGATTATCGAGGTGAACTCAAAGTAATTTTAGTAAATTTGTCGCACGAAGATTTCACAATCAACAATGGCGATAGAATAGCACAAATGGTAATCGCCAAACACGAAAGAGCCGAATTTATCGAAGTGCAAGAATTGTCAACCACCGAACGTGGTGCAGGCGGATTTGGGAGTACTGGTGTTAAATAAAAGCCCCCTAACCCCCAAAGGGGGAATTCACAAGTAAAATAAAAAAATAAAATAAAAACCTACCCACCCTTGGTAGTTCCCCCTTCGGGGGCTAGGGGGCTCATATGAAAATAATAGTTCCAATGGCTGGTCGTGGTTCACGACTTCGCCCACATACATTAACAGTTCCAAAACCATTAATTCCGATTGCTGGAAAACCAATCGTACATCGATTGGTCGAAGATATTGCTGGAGTTATTAACCAAAAAATTGATGAAATAGCATTTATAATCCACAAAGACTTTGGCAAAAAAGTCGAAGAAGATTTAATTGCAATTGCCGAAAAATTAAGTTCAAAAGGAACTATTTATTATCAAAACGAAGCACTTGGAACGGCACACGCAATTATGTGCGCCAAAGAATCAATGTCTGGACCAATTGTTGTAGCTTATGCCGACACGCTTTTTCGTGCCGATTTTACACTTGACACAACAGCCGATTCGGTTATTTGGGTCAAACAAGTCGAAGATCCAAGCGCATTTGGTGTAGTAAAACTCAACGAAAACAATCAAATTGTAGATTTTGTCGAAAAACCTAAAGATTTTGTTTCGGATTTGGCAATTATCGGTATTTATTATTTCAAATCTGGCGAAAGTTTGCGTTCTGAATTGCAATATTTGTTGGACAATAACGTTGTAAAAGGTGGCGAATACCAACTTACTGACGGTCTTGAAAACATGAAAATAAAAGGTATGAAATTTGTTCCAGGAAAAGTCGACGAATGGATGGATTGCGGCAACAAAAACGTAACAGTCGAGACCAACTCAAGATTACTCGGTTTCTTGCATAAAGATGGTCAAAATTTAGTTTCAAGCGATGTGAAATTAGAAAATTCATCCATTATTGAGCCTTGTTTTATTGCCGAAGATGTTATTTTAATCAACGCAACGGTTGGTCCAAATGTTTCATTAGGAAAAGGTTGTCACGTGATTGATTCTAAAATAAAAAACAGTTTGGTTCAGAACAATTCACACATTAAAAATGCTAATTTAGACAACGCAATGATAGGAAGTCACGCAAGTTTTAATGGAAATTTTACAAGTATTTCGATTGGAGATTATTCGGTTTTAGAATAGATTTTAGATTGTAAATTAACGATTTTAGATTTCAGATTTAGACTGAAATATTACAATGAAAAAAACATTTTTAATATTAATTTTAATATTTGCAATTTGCAATAATTGCGTTGTTTTTGCACAAGAATTTAAAGAAGAATCTGAGAGTAAAGACGACGAATTTCAAACGGCTTATTTTGAATCATTGAAGCAAAAAGCAATTTTAAATTTCGATAAATCAATAGAATCGTTAGAAAAATGTTTGAAATTACAACCAGAAAACGCCAATGTTCATTTTCAGTTAGGCAAGAATTATTTGTTGCAAAAGAAATACAAACCAGCTTATGATTCATTTGAAAAAGCAGCAACAATTGACCCAAAAAACCGTTGGTATTGCGCTGGAATGTATGATGTTGCTTACGAACAAAAAGATTATAACCAAGCTATAATTGTTGTCAATAAGCTTATTGAATTTAAGAATGATTATAAAGAAGATTTAGTTTCGTTGTATATGAACACGCAACAATTCGACAAAGCTTTGGCTTTAATCAACGAATTGAATGACCAAATTGGCAAGTCGGACAAACGCGATTTTTATAAAATGCAAATAATGCAAGATTCGAAACATCAGAATCCTGAAAAGGAAAATTTGATTGCTCAAATCAAGAAAAATCCAAAAGAAGAAGCCAATTATATTGAACTAATTACGATTTATTCGCAAAGTAATCAAGAAGAAAAAGCTTTAGAAATTGCCAAAAAACTCGAAAAAGAAATTCCAACTTCGGATTGGGCGCAAGTGAGTTTGTTTAAATTTTATTTGAATAATAATGATGGCGATAATGCTGTTAAAGCAATGAATACA
>JAYVBR010000416.1:0-2617 GCA_043750395.1 Bacteroidota bacterium
CTATAAATGAACTACTTATGAAAACAGATAACAATAATGTCAATGAACGCAATACTAACCAGCTGGTTTTCAACTTATTTTAAGTGGACACTAGTGAAAATATAATTAAAAAAATATGCCAAACACATACACACAAATTCACATTCATTTTGTTTTTGCTGTAAAATTCAGACAAGGATTGATTGATAATGAATGGAAAGAACAATTAAACAAATACATAACAGAAATTATTCATAGTAACAAACATAAATTATTGGCTATAAACGGAATGCCAGATCACATACACATTTTAATCGGAATGCGACCAACACAATCCATTTCAGATTTGATGAAAGAAGTCAAACAAAGTTCATCATTGTGGATAAACAATCATAAATTTACGAAAAAGCATTTTGAATGGCAAGAAGGATATGGTGCGTTTTCTTATAGTAAATCACAAATTGATGGTGTTGTAAAATACATTAATAATCAAGAAGAACATCACAAAAAACAATCATTCAAAGATGAATATCTAGAAATATTAACCAAATTTGAAATAGAATTCGATGAAAAATATATTTTTAAAGAATTAATGTAATAAAAAAACAGATAAAAAACCAACATATAGTCCCTACGGGACAAAAAATGTAAACAACAAATTATTTTTCTACCAACATAAAGTTCCTAACGGAACAAATTGCAAGTAAAAAAAAGAAGAAAAATCACTAAAATTTCGATAGCATCAAATGTTGGTAGAAAAAAAAATATTTCGCAAATTGTCCCTTAGGGACTTTATGTTGGTAGAAAAAAAATGATATTTCGCAATTTGTCCCTTAGGGACTTTATGTTGGTAGAAAAAAATGATATTTCGCAAATTGTCCCTTAGGGACTTTATGTTGGTAGAAAAAATGATATTTCGTATATTGTCCCTTAGGGATTTTATGTTGGTAACACAAAACTTTAAAAAAAATTTTTAACATAAAATATTAAATAAAAACAAACAAAACAAATACATATGAAGAAGCTACTTTTATTAACAACAATTTCAATACTACTTTTCTCTTGCGGAAAAAAAGAAGAAGCCAACATCGACGATTTAATAAAATCAAAAGATTTAGTCGCAATTAAAGCCAAAAGAGATTTAATTCAAGCCGATTTAGCAAAACTAGAAACAGCAGTTGCAACGCTTGACATTAAAAAAGCAGAAGAAGCATTAGTTTCTGTAATGACTGTGAAAGATACTATTTTTAATCATTATCTAGAAGTTCAAGGCGATGTAAACACCAAACAAAACATTTTGGTTCAACCAGAAATGCCAGGAACATTAGTTGCTTTGAACGTAAAAGCAGGACAAAGAGTTTCTGTTGGACAAACTTTAGGACGAACTGACGATGCTGGAATGAGCCAACAATTGGCAGCAATGGAAAACCAATACAATTTAGCAAAAACAACTTTTGAGCGTCAAAAAAATCTTTGGGATCAAAAAATTGGTTCTGAGATTCAGTTTTTGCAAGCACAAACACAAATGGTTGGCGCACAAAAAGCAGTATTGCAAATGAAAGCCCAATTGTCTAAAACATTAATAAAAGCACCATTTTCAGGAATTATCGACGAAGTTTTTGTAGAACGTGGTCAAGTTGTTGCACCAAGTATGCAAGGATTAATGCGAATCGTAAACTTATCGAATATGTATGTTTCGACCGAAGTTCCAGAAACCTACATCGGAAAATTAAAAGTTGGCGCAACTGTAAATGTAAATTTGGCAAGTTTAGGAAAAACATACACAGGTCGCGTTCGTCAAGTCGGAAACAATATCAACCCAACCAACAGAAGTTTTAGTATTGAAGTGGCTGTGCCAAATCCTGATAATTTGTTACGACCAAATCAAGTTGCAAAACTGCAAATTATAGATTATACCAATAAGAATGCTATTGCAATTCCGACAAACGTTATCTTGACTAATGGCGACGGAACAAAATATGTGTACACAGCCGAAAACAGCAATGGAAAAACAGCAACTGCCAAAAAAGTAGTGATTACAACTGGTCAATCATCAGGAAATGTAACCGAGATTTTATCAGGTTTAGATGCGCTAGATGTTGTGGTTACTGAAGGATTAAACACTTTACAAGAAGGAACGAAACTTAATTTCTAAAAAGTTTCAAGTTTCAGGTTTCAAGTTTTGTGCAACTACAAAACTTGAAACCTGAAACAAGAAAAACTTGAAACAAAAAAGCAAATGGAACACAAAAACCACGAATTCGGAATATCATCTTGGGCTGTCGACAACCGCATCACCGTTTATATTTTGACGCTCATTATTATTGTAATGGGAACAATGGCATACATTAATATGCCAAGAGAAGATTTCCCTGAGATTTTAGAAAACAAAATATTTGTATCGTCAATTTTTCCTGGAAATTCATCCGAAGATGTTGAGAAATTGGTAATCAAACCACTTGAAGATCAGTTCAAAAATATTTCGGGAGTCGAAAAAGTTACCTCAAGTTCGTTTCAAGATTACGGAATGATTGTCGTAGAATTTGATCAAAAAATAACGATAGAAGAAGCAAAAGTTAAAATAAAAGACAAAGTTGATCAATCGAAAGCCAAAACCGATTGGCCAAATCTTGATAAT
>JAYVBR010000417.1:0-6093 GCA_043750395.1 Bacteroidota bacterium
CAACGTTTCGACGAAACACGTGGTTTTAAATTTATATCATACGCAGTTTGGTGGATTCGTCAATCGATCTTGCAAGCATTGGCAGAACAATCTAGAATTGTGCGTTTGCCGTTAAATAAAATTGGTTCTATCAATAAAATCAATAAAATGTACGCTTTATTGGAACAATCTAACGAGCGACCGCCAAGTGCCGAAGAAATTGCCAAAGAATTAGATATGACCGTTAATGACGTAAAAGAGTCAATGAAAAACTCTGGTCGTCACCTTTCTATGGATGCACCACTTGTTGAAGGTGAAGATTCTAACCTTTATGATGTACTTCGTTCAGGCGAATCTCCAAACCCAGATCGTGAATTAATTCAAGAATCATTGCGCACAGAAATAGAGCGTTCACTAGAAACATTAACGCCTCGCGAGGCCGATGTTGTGCGTTTGTATTTCGGTCTGGGCGACCAACACCCGATGACTTTAGAAGAAATTGGCGAAACTTTTGACCTAACTCGTGAGCGTGTTCGTCAGATTAAAGAAAAAGCAATCCGCAGATTAAAACATACCTCAAGAAGCAAAATCTTGAAAACTTATTTAGGTTAATAAGTTAAAATTACAACATTTTTGATTTTATTATAAAAATTTTGTAATATTACACCGCAAACAGTCTGATTAACTGTTCGTTTTTTGATTGATGATTGAAACTCCGGCTGATTACCGGAGTTTTTTATTGCAATCAAGTCAGATAATTACCCATTAATTTAAACATTTAGCACCATCAGACTTTAGAGGGCGTGACCTCGTCCCAAAAGACGAGGTCTGGCTGTCATTCCAATCTTTTTTAATTCTCAATTGTTTCGGTTTGAAACCGAAACAATTGAGAATTAAAAAAGGATTTTCCCTTCCATCCATCACGCAAAACCCAATAAATAAAACAATTTTCATTTGAAAAAACATTTCTAAAATTGTTTCAAAAAATCTACCTTTGTAAAAATTACAAAAACAAACAACAAACTTTTAAAATGAAAACAATAATAGCACCATCAATTCTAGCAGCCGACTTTGCCAATTTGCAACGCGACATCGAAATGATTAACAATTCAGATGCCGATTGGTTTCATATTGATGTAATGGATGGTCATTTTGTACCAAACATTTCTTATGGAATGCCAGTTATCGAAGCTATTAAAAAGCACGCAACCAAGCCTTTAGATGTTCATTTAATGATCGAAAAACCAGAACGTTATATTGAAGAATTTGCTAAAATTGGTGCAGATATAATTACAGTTCACTACGAATCGACTATTCACATTCATAGAACGTTAATTCAAATAAAAAATGCTGGTTGCAAAGCCGGTGTTGTCTTGAATTTATCGACACCAGTTTCAGTGCTAGAAGATATTTTGTCCGAATGTTATATGGTTCTCATAATGTCTATAAATCCTGGCTTTGGTGGTCAAAAATTCGAAGATATAACCTATAACAAAGTTCGCAAACTACGTAAAATGATTGATGAACAAAGACTAGATACTTTAATAGAAATCGATGGCGGCGTAACCGATAAAAATGCAAAACAATTGGTCGAAGCTGGTGCCAATGCACTTGTTGCAGGAAGTTATATTTTCAAAGCTGAAAACCCTGCGCAGGCAATTTTGGATTTGAAAAAATTATTGAATTTTTAATAAAAATGCCAACCTAAAAATTAGATTGGCATTTTTTATTGAAATTTTGTGACCTCGGCAGGGTTCGAACCTGCAACCATCAGAGCCGAAATCTGATATTCTATCCAGTTGAACTACGAAGCCTTTTTAAACTTGAAGTATGAAACTAGAAATTTGAATTTTATAAATTTAATTTCTAGTTTTAAATTTCTAAATTTATTTTATACTAAAAGTTTTTTTACAATTGTTGAGATGGTTTTTCCTTCTGCGCTTCCTCCAATTTGTGCCGTAGCCAAACCCATAACTTTACCCATAGATGCAATTCCTGAAGCTCCAGTTTCGGCAATTATTTTGGTTACAATTGCTTCTACTTCTGATTCTGATAATTGCGCTGGCAAGAATTTTTCGATTACTGCTATTTGAGCCATTTCTGGTTCGGCTAAATCTGGACGATTTTGGGTTGTGAAGATTTCGAAACTGTCTTTTCGCATTTTTACAAGTTTTTGTAAAATTTTGATTTCTTCGGCTTCGGTTATTTCTTCTTTACTTCCTGTGGCGGTTTGCGCCAACAAGATTTCTGATTTTATGGCTCTTAATGCTTCAAGCGAAACGGTGTCTTTGGCACGCATTGCGGTTTTCATTTCGTCCATTATTTTTACTGATAAACTCATATTGATTTTAGATTTTTGAATTTAGATTAACGATTTATGATTTGAGACTTGTAGACTTAAGACTAAAAGATTTTAAAAAATTAGAATTAAATTTTATTTTAATTACTAAATCTGAAATCTAAAATCGTTAATCTAAAATCTGCAATCTTTTTGCCCCAGATTGAAGGGAAAAGCCTTTTTTTGAGAAAATGTATTTTTTCTTGAATCCAAAAAGCGACCAGTGGAAACTCTTTTGGGTTCTTAGAAAAAAACATTTTATGAAAAAAGCTTTGGAATGAAAGCTGGATTCAGGCCCGAAAAAAAATTCAGAAGTCAGATTACAGATTTTTAAACTTGCACTAAATTTAATATTAACTGCTACTAAAAACTGAAAACTGCGACTGAACACTAATCCACGCTGTCGTGCAAAAACGAATTGTTACTGCGCAATTGATTGTCATTATTACTATCGGTTCCTAACGAAATCCTAGAGTTTTGATTGCTTGTTGGCTCATTTGTCAAATCTACTCCTGAACGCTTGTAGGCTGGTATTTTTTCATACTCATCGACTCTAGCGTTGTGGAATTTATGATTGAAATCCTTTAATTTTCTTCGTCTTTCGTCAGCTGCAAATTTCATTGTGTCATCGATTGACATTTCCATTGGCGATGAATTTTGGCTGAAATCTGGTTCGAAACTTGGTTTAGCTTCGACTTGTTTCATTGTGAAATTCATTTCTTCGTCAATCGGTTCTGCGACAATTGCAACTGGTTTAGAGGTTGTTAATTGCTCTTCGAGTTCCATATAATGTTCCAAAGAATATTTCACTACGCCACTTTCGTTAACTTCGGTAATTGGCACAACGTGAACTGGTTGAACCACTTTTATATTACGAGTTTCGTTGGTCAATTCAAAGAAAATCTGGTTTTCTTGCACTTTTTCGGCTTCGATAACTGTTGGTTTAACCATTGGCATATCGAATGAAAAAGTTATTTGCTCTTCTTCTTTGAATGCTACAATTGGTTCAACTTTTTCAATAATTGGGCTTGTGATTTGAAAATCTTGTGCTTTTATTGGCGATACAATTTCGAAAGTTACATCTAAATTTTTAATAAATTCTGACATAACCATTAATTCGTTTTCAGAAATTGAAACGGTTGGTTTTATTTCGTCTTCGATTAAATCGAAAATAATTTTATCAGTATTAACTACTTCTTGGTTGTCAATCTGGAACGCTTCAACTTGTTTTATGGTTAAATCACGAACTAGTTTTTGGTCATCTTCAAGCGAATGGATGATTTTTTTTGGTTCGGTATTTACGATTTCATTTTGTTGCTCGATGTTAAAACCTGTTGCAATAATTGTAACTGCAACGGCATCGCCAAGACTTTCGTCTTCGCCAACACCCATAATAATATTGGCATTGTGTCCCGCTTCGTTTTGTATATGGTCGTTTATTTCGCCGATTTCGTCAATTGTTATTTCGTTCGATCCTGACACAATTAGCAACAATACGTTTCTTGCGCCTTGAATTTTATTGTCATTCAATAACGGAGAATCCAAAGCGTTTTCTATGGCTAACTTTGCACGATTTTCGCCGCTTGCAGTTGCAGAACCCATAATTGCAGTTCCAGAATTGGCAAGAACGGTTTTGGCATCTTTCAAATCAATATTTTGCGTGTAATGGTGCGTAATTACTTCGGCAATTCCGCGTGATGCAGTTGCCAAAACTTCATCAGATTTAGAATATCCAGCTTTGAAACCTAGATTTCCATAAACTTCACGTAGCTTATTATTGTTAATTACAATCAATGAATCAACTTGTGCACGCAATTTTTCAACACCAAGAAGTGCTTGTTCGGTTCGCACTTTTCCTTCAAATTGAAATGGAATTGTTACGATTCCGACCGTTAAAATGTCTCTTTCTTTTGCTAATTGAGCAATTACTGGCGCAGCACCAGTTCCTGTTCCGCCACCCATTCCTGCGGTGATGAAAATCATTTTAGTGTTGCTGTCCAACATTTTTTCGATATCGGCAATGCTTTCTATTGCAGATTGTTGGCCAACTTCTGGATTTGCTCCTGCACCAAGTCCTTCGGTCAAATATTGTCCTAATTGGATTTTATTTGGTACTGGACTGCTTTGCAATGCTTGAGAATCGGTGTTACAAACTATGAAATCTACACCTTTTATGCCTTGCTTGAACATATGGTTGATTGCATTGCTTCCGCCGCCACCTACTCCGATAACTTTGATTACGTTGGATTGATTTTTTGGTAAATCGAATGAAATATTTCCAAATTCTGATTCGCTTGTCATAACTTTGGTTTTTATTTGTTTATTATTTTTAATTTTTGATTGATGGTTTTAAACCTAATTTTTAAATTTTATTAGATGCACTGCCGAGCATCTCTACAACATAACATTTTTTGTTTTGAAAAATTATTAGATGCATTGCCATGCATCTCTACAAACGTGGATCTCAACAACGTAATTTTTTGTTTTCAAACATTATTAGATGCATTGCCTTGCATCTCTACAATAATATTATTCGGCTTTGTCGAGAAAATCTTTGATGATATCGACATATTTGTCTATGAATGAACTTTTTATTTTTCGTTCGGTTGTTTCTGCTTCAAAAATTGGTTCTGATTTTTCAACAACCTCTTTTTGAATGTATTCTTCTTTAGGAACCTCTTGATATTCACGTTGAATAAATGTTTTTTCAGGAACAATTTGCTGAATTTTCACGGCACTTCTTGAATTATTATCAACGCTGTTCATTACTAATCCAACGGCGGTTGCATATAAAGGACTCGAAATTTCTTCACTTGAATTGCCTGCCAAATGTTCGTTTGGATAGCCAATTCTGGTGTCCATTCCTGTAATGTACTCTACTAATTGTTTAATGTGTTTTAACTGAGAACCACCGCCAGTAAGCACAATTCCTGCGATTAATTTCTTTCTAGGATCTTCGTGACCGTAATTTTTTATTTCTGTGAATACCAATTCAATTATTTCTACAACTCTAGCATTGATAATTTTAGAAAGGTTTTTTAAAGAAATTTCTTTTGGTTCACGACCACGTAATCCTGGAATTGAAACAATTTCGTTGTCTTTATTTTCGCCTGGCCAAGCCGAACCAAATTTTACTTTCAACAATTCTGCTTGTTTGTCGATTATTGAGCAACCTTCTTTTATATCTTCTGTAATTACGTTTCCTCCAAATGGAATTACAGCTGTGTGTCGAATGATTCCGTCTTTGAAAATCGCCAAATCTGTTGTTCCGCCGCCAATATCGATAAGTGCAACTCCAGCTTCTTTTTCTTCAAGACTCAAAACTGCGTCTGATGATGCTAACGGTTCTAGTGTTAATCCAGAAAGTTCAATTCCAGCACTTTGAATGCAACGACCTACGTTTCTAATAGATGCTGCTTGACCAACAACTACGTGAAAACTTGCTTCAAGTCGTCCGCCATACATTCCGATTGGTTCTTTAATTCCTGATTGCCCGTCGATTTTGAATTCTTGTGGCAAAACGTGAATAATTTCTTCTCCAGGCAACATTGCCAATTTATTTACTTGATCTATAAGTAATTGAATGTCGTTTCCGTCAATAACTTCGTCAGAATTGTTACGTATAATATAATCGCTGTGTTGAATACTTCGAATATGTTGTCCTGCGATTCCTACAACAACATCTTTAATTTTATAACCAGAATTATTTTCGGCTTCTTCGACAGCTTGCTGAATCGACTGGATAGTTTGCGTAATATTATTGACAACGCCACGAG
>JAYVBR010000418.1:0-2609 GCA_043750395.1 Bacteroidota bacterium
GGGCGACATTACACCAGGAAGTATATATGCCCACATTGACCAATCTTTAGGTTCTTGGGAACAAAGGCCAATTTTTAAGACAAATGTAACAACATTTACAACTTTAAGAAAAGTTCAACCACCGATTTCTCTAAATGACTTAAAACAATTAACAGAATTATTTCCAATCAAAGGTCAAGAATTTAAACTTGATCCAAGTTTTGAAATTGACACTAATAATCCAAATGAAGAAAATGTCGCTAAATTTAAACTTTTACAAAAATTTAATAGAATTAATTTAGTTGTTCCTGTAAATGCGGAACATATGTATTATGCAGCGATTGAAAGTAAGTCCTGTGAACTTACAATTTTAGGAGAACATTATTGGAATTTGATAACAAAAGAAAGAATATAAAATAAAAAAAAACACTACGCACAACAGCGGTTTGGCGCAATTGGGGTTTTAGGCAAACTCATATGTTGGTTTTGTACTTGGAAGTTGGTTTTTTAATCGATACATTTGGCTTACCAAATCCCCAACTGACGCCAAGCCACGAGACGTTATGCGTCATTTTGCCCGAGAAGAAACGAAATATGAGAAAAATACTAATTTACTTTTTATTATTCGGAATAATTATAATATCATTCTATAAGTTTATGACTTATGACAGAAATTATTCTTGGTCAAAAGAATTCTATGAAAATGTAGAAAGTATAGCCCAAAAACATAATTTTAAAATCCTGAAAACGGAAAAAATAAAAGTTGAAAATGTAAAATTATCAATTGAAAAATCATTGAAAATTGAAATAAAAAATATGTTGAATAAAATCGGCTTAATGAATTTTGGAACTGAATATGGTGAAAAAATTCAATTAGTTTCGCAAAATTCAAATGAGAATTTGGTGTTTAAAAGTTGGTGTTTAAGTGATCATATAATTGGGATTGAAGTTGAAGAAAAAAACATTTCTGCAGAAAAATTAAAAGTCATTAGAAAAAACACAGAAGAAACTTTCGATAATTATAAAATAATATGGACAAAAAAGTAAAAACCGAAGAAGAACTTATTTTAAAATATAGCAAGCAACCAATTGCAAAAATTTCAGATGAAGAGTTAGATTTTCTAATTTCAAGAGATTTTAGAGAAAATGTGAGTTTAGTAAAACAAAAATTAAACAAAATTCAAAGTGATAGCAAAAGTGGTAAAAATAGAATATCGGCATCAGTTTTAAAAATAGCAAAAAGTGAAATAGACAAAATCGACGTATTGGTTGAAAAAGCAAATGAAGATTTTAGAGATGTAGTTTGTGAAGCAGAATATCCAAGAGTATATAGATATGGTTTTGACGAACCAAATGAAAAGCAATTAAAAGAAGATTATTTAAACGATTGGACAGAATATTTAGAATGGAAAAACAATGGGAAATAAAAAAACGAACGCATAACAGCGGTTTGGCGCAATTGGGGTTTTAGGCGAATTTTAAAGTTGGTTTTGTACTTGGAACTTGGTTTTTAAATCGATACATTTGGCTAACCAAATCCCCAACTGACGCCAAGCTACGAGACGTTGTGCGACATTATATGAGAAACGTAGTAAAAATAACACTTATGGCAACTTTTTTAAGTTTTTTTTCTTGTTTCAACAAGAAGAACGAAACTGATTTGAAATTAAAAAACAAAATGAATTCAGTTCAAGATTATGTGAACAAAAAAGTAAAACAGAAAATATTTAAAGAAGAAACCGAATTTGATTATTCCGATTTTGAGGATTTGAAAAATAATAAATATTACGAATTGTTTTTTGCTGGAAATTTAAAAATAACTAGCGGAAAAATAGTTTGTACCGACCCAATTTATAGAGAAGTTGGATATCCACAAAACTGGGAAGTTGAACCTGGAGAATATCCAGTAAATTTATATATTGGACTTGAAGATGACTTTCAAGGAAGAGTTGCATATGCAGAAATTAATTTTAAAAATGAAATTCCAGCATATTGGGAATTATCATTAATAGATGAAAGGGTATTAAGCGATTTTGAGAAAAAAATGAACGGAATGTATCCTGTCGAAAATGGATTAGGTTGTTTTACTGATTTTGAAACGTATAAAATATATAATCAAGAATTTAATGATTATCTAAACGTAAACCGAAAAGGAAATTATTATTTAGATATTTTGGAACCACATTTTAAGGAAAACTCAAATAATCCGAAAAGTTCTCGTGGAGAAGATTGGATTAATTATAAACCAACTAAATCAAATGCAAATATAATAATGTTTGGTTCAGGTTACGGAGACGGATTATATCCAAAATATGTAGGATTTGACAAAAACGGAAAAGTAATAAAGTTAATAACAGATTTTATACAAATTACGGAAGAAGAAGAAAATGATAAATAAAATAACGATCGCACAACAGCGGTTTGGCGCAATTGGGGTTTTAGGCAAACTTTAAAGTTGGTTTTGTACTTGGAAGTTGGTTTTTTAATCGATACATTTGGCTTACCAAATCCCCAACTGACGCCAAGCCACGAGACGTTGTGCGTCATTTTCGAGCGACAGAAAACCGAAAGAAAAAACGAACTAAAAAAATATATAGTTTTACAAATTGTAGAATAAGAATTACGGAATG
>JAYVBR010000419.1:0-2607 GCA_043750395.1 Bacteroidota bacterium
AAAAGTTGGTACTACTATTGTTTCAGAATTTTCTATAGAACCATCAAGAATACTATCAATAATTGCTCGAGTATCTTTTATTGAAATTCGTTTTCCTGTTCCGTTCCAGCCTGTGTTAACCATATAAGCAATTGCTTTGTGTTGTTCCATCTTTTTGACCAATTCTTCGCCATATTTTGTTGGATGCAAAGACAAAAATGCTTTACCAAAACAAGCAGAAAATGTTGGTGTTGGTTCGGTTACTCCACGTTCTGTTCCGGCCAATTTAGCTGTAAAACCTGATAAAAAATAATATTTAGTTTGTTCTGGAGTCAATTTAGAAACCGGTGGCATGACTCCAAAAGCATCGGCTGTCAAGAAAATTACTTTGGTTGCGTGACCAGCTTTAGAAACTGGTTTTACTATATTATGAATGTGTTCTATCGGATAAGAAACTCTTGTGTTTTGAGTAACCGAACCATCTGTAAAATCGATTTTTCCATTTGCATCTAGCGTTACGTTTTCTAAAAGTGCATTTTTCTTGATTGCACCATAAATATCTGGTTCGTTAGCTTGGCTCAAATCTATGGTTTTGGCATAACAACCGCCTTCGAAATTGAAAACACCATCGTTGTCCCAACCGTGTTCATCGTCACCAATTAATTCTCGTTTTGGATCAGTCGAAAGTGTAGTTTTTCCTGTTCCTGACAACCCAAAAAATACTGCAACATCTCCATCTTTTCCTTTATTGGCTGAACAGTGCATTGAGGCTATTCCTTGCAATGGCAAATAATAATTCATCATCGAAAACAAACCTTTTTTCATTTCGCCACCATACCAAGTACCACCAATCAATTGAATTTTTTCTGTAAGGTTAAATGCTACATAAACTTCAGAATTCAAACCGTGAGTTTCAAAATCGGCAAATCCTTTTTTTGACGCGTTCATTACAACAAAATCTGGTTCACCAAAATTTTCAAGCTCTAAATCGGTAGGTCGAATGAACATATTCTTAACAAAATGTGCTTGCCAAGCTACTTCGACAATAAATCTAACTTTTAATCTTGTGTTTTCGTTGGCGCCACAAAATGTATCAACGACATATAATTTTTTATCAGAAAGTTGCGATAAAGTGTTTTGTTTTAAAGCATTCCAAGTATCTTGTGTAATTGGTTTATTGTCGTTTACCGCTTTGTCACTCGTCCACCAAACTGTATCGCGTGTAATTAAATCTTCTACTATATATTTATCTTTGGGAGAACGACCCGTGAAAATTCCTGTCATTACGTTAACCGCACCAAGTTCAGAAAGCTGTCCTTTTTCGAATCCTTCAAGGTTTAGATTCAGTTCATCTTGAAATAACAAATCAAACGAAGGATTATAAACTACATCGTGTGCGTTTTTTATTCCATATTTTTCTAACGAAATCGATTTCGTTTTTTGAACGTGATTCTCCATATTGCGTAAATAAAAATAATTAGGCTGTAAAATTATAAATTTTATTGAAAACAGTTACTAAAATTACAAATTTTATAATTTTTGCTTTAAAATTTTAAAAAACATTGAAAACCAAGCGGTTATAAGTAAAATTCCGCCAATGGGAGTTGTAAACCCTATTGATTTGAAGTTAATATTTGTAATTGGCATTGTCGAAAGCAAAAAAATCGATCCCGAAAAAGTTGTAGTTCCAAAAAAAACGAGATAGAAAATTGATTTTTTTGATTTTTCTAACATAGCGTTTGTGGTTCCTAAAAACAATAAAAAAAGGGAATGATACATTAAATATTTTACTCCAATTTCAAAACTCGATAGTTGGTCAATTGACAATATTTTTTTTAGCGCATGAGCACCGAATGCGCCAAGAATTATGGCTATCATTCCAAAAATTGTAGCCGTTAATAGTATTTTTTTGTTCATTTTTTTTAAAATAATTTGAATACAAAAATATTACATATTAATGAAAATTTCGTGATGAATTATTAAATTTTTAATAAATTAAAAATAATAACGCTTTTTGAAAGGTTTATAAATGACAACACGAATTAGCCTCAAAAAAATAAACTCGAAATCTAGCAGAATTAAATTTAAAATATTTATTTTTGTAAATTAAAATTTTTATACATAAAATTAATGAGAACGATACAATTTAGAGAAGCAATTTGTGAGGCAATGAGCGAGGAAATGCGCCGTGACGAATCGATATATTTAATGGGTGAAGAAGTTGCCGAATACAACGGTGCTTATAAAGCTTCGAAAGGTATGTTGGACGAATTTGGACCAAAACGAGTTATTGATACCCCAATCGCAGAGCTTGGTTTTGCTGGTATTGCAGTTGGTTCTGCAATGAACGGTTGTCGACCAATTGTTGAATATATGACTTTTAACTTCTCGTTAGTTGGTATTGACCAAATAATAAATAACGCTGCTAAAATGCGCCAAATGTCTGCGGGACAATTCCCAATGCCAATGGTTTTTCGTGGACCAACAGCTTCTGCTGGACAATTAGGAGCAACGCATTCGCAGGCTTTCGAAAATTGGTTCGCCAATACGCCTGGTCTAAAAGTAGTTGTACCGAGTAATGTTTATGATGCCAAGGGTTTGCTAAAAGCGGCTATTCGCGATAATGAT
>JAYVBR010000420.1:0-6078 GCA_043750395.1 Bacteroidota bacterium
ATAATTTAACTTGAAATTTGAAATAGCATCTAAAACTTCTTGGCTAACTTTTCCGATTTCAAGTTAAATTATTTACAAAATCATTCAACTTGAAATTTGAATGATTTTGTAAATAATTTAGGCTATGTTTCGCATCAAGAAGCAATCGAAAACCAACAAAAATCGCAAGTTTTACTGTTAATCGAAATTGATTCAGAAGATACAAAAAGCATTATTCCCGGAAAATTATTCGAATATATCGTTTCCGAAAGACCAATTATTGGCATTGGTCCAAAAAATTCTGATTTTCAAGAAATTTTAGTGAACACCAATTCTGGTTTATTTTTCGAATATTCCGAAAAAGAAAATCTAAAAAAATTAATTCTCGAATATTATAATTTATATTTGAATAAAAATTTGAAATCAAATGCCATTAATTTAGAACAATATTCTAGAAAAAATTTGACTGCAAAATTAGTTGAATTTTTAAAATGTTAATTAAAAAATGTGAAAAAAATAATGGGGTGTCAATTTGATATAATTTAAAAAAAAACTTTATAATATTTTCTTGTCCCGTTAGGGACTAAATATTGGTAGTAAATGTACATTTTATAGTTTCTCATTTGTCCCGTAGGGACTATATGTTGGTCTAAAACCCAACATTTATTGAATTCAACATAAAGTCCCTACGGGACAGATTTTAAACTTACGATGTTTTTAGGGTACCAATATATAGTCCCAAACGGGACAAGAAAAAACGAAAAATGTTTTTGTATTTAGATTGGCATCTTAAAGATTTTCAAAACCTATAAGCAAATATCAAAATACAAATCCCAAATCTAAAATTTAATATTTAAAATCTAAAATTATTATATGGGAATCGTAATCAATCAATCCATAAAAAACACAGCAATAACCTATTTCGGTTTCGGAATTGGTGCTATAAATGCTTTGTTTTTGTACACCAATTTTCTCGGAAAAGTGCATTATGGAATGGTTGCTTTTTTGCTTTCGGCGGCACATATTATGATGCCGTTAATGGCTTTTGGCGTTCAAAATACATTGGTTCGATATTATTCTAAATATAAAACTGATTTTGAGCGAGAAAAATTTATGAGTTTTATGCTTTTGATGCCTTTGTTTTTGATAATTCCAATAACAGCAATAACTTATTTTTTTTACGATAAAATTGCTTTTTTTATTTTACAAAAAAACCCAGAAATCAAGCCTTTTTTATGGATAATTCCAATAATCGGAATTTGTATGGGTTATTTCGAGGTTTATTATGCTTGGGTAAAAGTACATTTAAAATCGGTTGTTGGTAATTTTATTTCTGAAGTTTTGATTCGATTTTTTGTTTTTATTTTACTTTTTGCCGTTTATTTTAATTGGATTTCTAAGGACGAATTTATTTATGGACTTTTGGTCGCTTATTTTTTACAGTTTTTGGCAATGAAAGTTTATGCTTGGAATGTAAAAATGCCAACCTTTCAATTATCAATTCCGCCAGATTGGAAGCAACTTTTTGGATATTCGTTTTTTATAATTCTATCAGGAAGTGTTGCTGCATTGCTTATTGATTTCGATAAAGTAATGATCCCCAATTATATAAAAATAGAAAATAACGCTTTGTATTCTGTTGCGATTTTTATAGCGACTGTAATTGTTGTTCCGTCACGAGCGATGTTACAAATAATTTACCCGATTACAGCAAAATTATTAAATGAAAATAAAACTGATGAGTTGAACGATTTGTATAAAAAATCAGCGATTAATCTTCAAGTTTTTGGAGGATTGATTATGCTAGGTATTTTTTTGAATATCAAACAATTATATCTTTTAATTCCTGGTGGTTATGAATCAGGAATTTCGGTTGTTTTCATCATTGGATTATCAAAATTCTATGATGTAATTTTGGGCAACAATAACGCAATTTTATTGAATACAAAATATTATCGTCCAGTAATTTTCTTCGGATTATTGCTGGTTTTTATGATGATAGTTTTGAATATGTTACTCATTCCACCTTACGGAATTGTTGGCTCGGCTTGGGCAACATTGATTTCGGTTTTGGTTTATAACACCATAAAATTGTTATTTGTAGTCAAAAAAATGAATTTATATCCTTTTACAATCAAAACTTTGCATTCATTTGGAATAATATCTATCATTTTTCTAGGATTTTACTTTTGGGAATTTCCATTTCATCCTATTTTGAATATCATTTTAAAATCAATTTTGATTTCAATAATTTATATTTATTTGAATTATAAAATGAAAATTTCAATGGAAGTTAATGAGATTATTGATAGGTTTAGAATCCTAAAAAAATAATTATTCTAAATCGGAAATTATATTAGGTTCTTTTACAACCTTCATTTTTTCTATAAGTACATCTCGAATAAAAACATTAACTGATTTTGGAGTTTTAATATCAATTTCAACACCTCCTTCATAAATTAATATTTCAGAATGTGGATACATACATTTTTCGGGCTTGTGTATTGGATTTAACGTGAATCTTCTTTCTGTTCCGTTTAATTCAATTGGCAAGTTATTTATATAGTCTAAATCATTACAATTAAGTTCCAAAACCCCAAAAGAATAATAATGTTTGCCTAAATCGATTTCCCTTGTATTATACAAAACGTCCAAATAATCTTGACACAAACTTGATTTATTGAATGAATCCTTTTCAAGTTTGAAAACAGAATGACTCAGGTTATTGGACTTCCAGGAATTTTTATCCCCAACAACATTAAATCGTCTATATATTCTATCGTCTTTAAAGTCATTGTTTAAAGGCTTTTCTTTTGTCTAAAGTCTTTCAGGAATTTTTAGATTATCGCAATTACACATTATATTAATCTAATAATTCAGAAATAACAAAATCTTGAAAATTACTAAGATTTAAATCCCAAACTTTTCTTTTATCTTTATTGCGAGTAAGAAATACTACATCTTCATCATTAAAAATTTCAACAACTGAAAAAATATTTCCTTTGTTAAATTCTATTATAATTCCACCGTTGTGCGAAGGATTTACATAATGTGCGTTTATCGAATAGCTTGATAATCTAAATAAAAATTTTGAAGTGTGTTCTTTAACTAATTCTGAAGGTAATTCAACATAAGACTGCATTGATTTATCAACACAAATTTTTATTTGAGCACCAATTGATTTAATTATTAGTGATTCCATGTTTGTTTCAGTAGTTTTAGTCACTGGATAATTTTTAAATCCTTTCACAGTAATAACAGGACATATTGCATTAATTGCTGATCCTGCGATTAATGCAATATTTTTTGTTTTAAAAATACTTGATGTCGTTGAATATTTGTTGCTAACTTGTAGATTATTAAATTTATTTAATGAATTTTTCATTTTCTATTTATTTGACTCTAAAATCTTTTCCAAATTATTTATGTGAAGATTTAACCAATCTACAGTTGCTTTTGCTGTATTTATATCGAGAATGATACCCATTTGTAATTCTCGTAAAGTACCGTCTCTAGTTTCTCTTGAAATTTCACCTTTTACTTCTCCTGTTTCTTCTTCAATTTCAATTGTAATACTGTCTGGTAAAGGAACTCTTTCAGTGTAAATAACCATATTAATGAATCCACCGCTGGTTATCCCTCCAAATATACCTGAACCAAGAACAGTTTTGAAATCACTATTTTTAATAAAATGTTGTTTAAGAAGCATGCTTAAAATGATTTATTTACAAATATATGATTAATAATTATCTATTTATTGATTTAATAATTTTTTATATTTATTATGACTAAAAAATCAGCAAACAAAAAATCCCGTTAACTTTCGCTAACGAGATTCCTCTAACAAAACCAACCAAAAAACTAACTATTTTTAACTATTCAAATTATTAATTTCTATCTTTTTTATTTTCTTTCAAACTATCATTAATTTTATTTTCAATTTTGGCTTTTGTGCCATCATATCTGAAATAATAATGATTATCATCATTTTGAAAATCCTCATTATTTTGAAAATCATTTGAATCAGAAAAATTATTGCTATTAAAATTGTTACTATTTTTGTTATTTCTGAAATAAACATTACTATTATCGCCGTTTCCGTAATAATAAGTGTTTGTAAATCCTGAATATTTTCGAGATTTCACACTACCAAAAGTGTCAATTAATTCTCCAAATCGATTATAAATTAACTGCAAACCACCAATTTGAACTAATGCAAAACTATTGTATTTTAAGAAAACTGTTCCAATTCTTGAAACTCTATCTTGAAAATCATAATTGATAAATGTGTTGCCAATTCTGCGAATTCTTCCAAAATTATCACGTTCAATTCTTACTCCGAAATTTTCTAAATTGCCACGATTTGCTTCTGCGCTTCTGCGACCAGCAGTTTTGAAATAATAATCGCCTTGACTATCATTTGGTCTTGTATTAAAATCGAAATCGCCGTTTGGAAAAACAAAAAAATCGATACCTCTTTCTGAGAATTGAATTGGCTGGTCATGATTAAAACGACTTTCGAATTCTATATTTGTTATTGAAAAATTGATTATTTCAGATGCTTTTGTCGCGGTTGTCGCTAGCATTAAACTAGCCACAAATAGGGTAATTTTTGTACTCATAAAATTATTGTTTTTTTGGAATTCGTGAATCTGCGATTTCATAATCAAATAATTTAAATGTTCTAAATTTCCAAATCTCTTTTGGATATTACTTACATTCCAAATCCCGTGCCAAAGTTTATAATCGATTTGGTAATGAATTGTTAACACAAAAAAACCTTCAACAAAAATGCTTGTTGAAGGTTTGAAATAATTTATAAAATAATTTTTTTAAGCGATTTTAAATGATTTATAAAACACAAATCCGTAACCAATAACTAACATTAAATGAAATGGAAACAATCCAAAATCATTAAGAATTACGGCATAAATCATTCCAAAAACGAAATAAACAAGCAATAAACCCTCAATTATGGTGTTTTTTGATATTTTTCTGGAAATATAAATATTGTCTTTCCATTTTTCTTTTAAGGTTTCGATATTGAATTTTGGCGTTCTCACAAATTCGCTTTTCTTGCCTAATAATCCTTCAAGAACTGCAATTGAATTTTGAAAAGTGAATCCCATTGCAATGGTATAAAAGGTGAAAAACATTTTAATATATTTTAGAAAACTCAAAACTCCGCCGCCTCGAAGACTTCGATAAGTATTC
Source organism: Bacteroidota bacterium (assembly GCA_043750395.1). GTDB lineage: Bacteria > Bacteroidota > Bacteroidia > Flavobacteriales > Flavobacteriaceae > Flavobacterium. The sequence goes on from JAYVBR010000420.1 coordinate 5,194, forward strand.
CAATAGCATATAAAAAATATAATTGTTGTCAATACAAAAAAGGCAATTATATTGAAAAGATAATTCAAATGACTGAAATAATGCTTGATAAAAAGTACTGGAACGCTTAAAAGTGCCATTAAAAAAATGCACAAAAACATCGAACTATTCAATAAATGCAATAATGCGTGAAGTTTAGTTTTATTAGAAATCGATACAGATTTTAAAACTCGAAGCGACATTTTTCTGAAATTTTCTGCTCCACCTTTGTTCCAACGAAATTGTTGTGATCGTGCTGCACTCAATATTGCAGGCAATTCGGCTGGCGTTTCTACATCTTCAAGATAAATAAATTCCCAGTTTTTGAGTTGCGCTCTATAACTCAAATCTAAATCTTCGGTTAATGTGTCTGCTTCCCAATTTCCAGCATCGATAATACACGATTTGCGCCAAACTCCAGCTGTTCCATTAAAATTGATACAATGTTTTTGTGAATTTCTTCCGACTTGTTCCAGAGTAAAATGGGCATCGAGTGCAAATGCTTGAATTTTGGTAAGAATTGAATAATCGCGATTAATATGTCCCCAACGGGTTTGTACAACTCCAATTTTCGGATTTTTAAAGTTCGGAATAGTTTGCAACAACCAATCTTTTTTTGGAAGAAAATCAGCATCGAAAATCGCTATAAATTCTCCTTTTGCAATTGTTAATCCTTCTTTTAATGCACCAGCTTTGAACCCAATTCGGTCAGTTCTGGTTATGTGATTGATATCAATTCCTTGTGATTTATATTTATTTATTAACACCAAAGTATCGGCAACTGAATCATCGGTTGAATCGTCAAGTACCTGAATTTCGAGTTTTTTGGACGGATATTCTAATTCGCAAATCGATTTCAATAATCGT
>JAYVBR010000421.1:0-6077 GCA_043750395.1 Bacteroidota bacterium
ACAATACTTGCACCAAAACTTTCTTTCCAAAAAAGAATTCCTTTGTTTATTTTTTTTCCGTTTTGCTCGTGAGATGGTCCAAAATCGAAAACCTTTTTATCTTTAAAAACTTCTTTGATTAAATAATCATATAAAAAATCTAGGCTTCCAAGCTCATTTTTATCTTTTTGCCCAGAAATATATTGTGGATGTGCTACTTCATCAAAAACAAAAATTGTCGAACCAGCAACAATTTTATCTTTATGATATACATTAAATTGACGAATATTTTCAGGAAATAATTGATGTAATTTTTTAATTTCGTCCAGCGAATGAACAGGCTTTGCACTGTGTTTTTTGTCAAGATTTGTAATCAAAATTTCGTTCCAAAAATTATCAAATACAAATTCTTCTTTAGCAATTAACTCATTTTTCAGTCCACGTCGAATGCTTTCTTTTCTTGTTTTGGAAACAAAAAAATCTTTTGTTAAATCAATAACCGACAAACAATCACTTCGAACAATTTTCGCATTTGTTAAAAACAAAGCATAATTAATTTCCTCGGCAGGTTTTTTATGATAAAATGATGGAATAGATTTTAAATACAATTTTTCAATTTTATTTTCATTCAAAAACTTTAAAATTGTTTGAAAAACTTCAATAATCGATTCCAATTTCAATTTATCATCATATAAAAGTCCACCATAAGTCAATCCTTGATGAGAATGAACTTCATTGTTAGAGATATTTGCTGGCAAAACTGCAACCCATTTATTGTCATTCAAAATTACTAATGAAAAATCTTGAAATCTGTCCGAATGATAATCCATAAAATTGCGATTGTGTAAAAAAGTAGCATTTTTAGAACGAACTATAAATTCATTCCATTGGCTAGCATCTTGACTCGAATATTTTTGAATTGTGAAATTTTTCAATTGATTATGAAATTTTGGGGAAATTAAACATTTATTTTCTTAAAATTTAATTTGTGCAATTAAAAACTAAAATTTTGGTGGTTTATTGTAATTATTTCAAAATTATTTTTTGAGATTTTACCAAATAAAAACTTGCCATATCAAATCAATTTCATAATTTTAAAAATTGAACCTACTAGATTATGATTGAAGTCGATATTGAAAAAGAAAATAAGGCAATTGCCCAAGAATATAAAGAACTTTTACGAATAAGTTATCAAACGCTTTCAGCTGATGATAAAAAAATGATTCGAAAAGCGTTTGATGTTGCCGTCGATGCGCACAAAGAACAACGCAGAAAATCAGGCGAAGCTTACATATTTCACCCAATTGCTGTTGCCAAAATTGTCGCATCAGAAATTGGACTTGGCGCCACAGGAATCGCAGCTGCACTTATGCACGATGTTGTCGAAGATACTGATATTACAGTGCAAGATATTGAGCGAATGTTCAACCCAAAAGTGGCACAATTAGTCGAAGGTTTGACTAAAATATCGCAAGTTAAAAAAGATATGAATATTTCGATGCAAGCCGAAAATTTCAGAAAAATGCTTTTGACTTTGAATGATGATGTTCGAGTAATTTTAATAAAACTAGCCGACAGATTGCACAATATGCAAACTATGGATTCGATGGTGGAATATAAACAAACCAAAATCGCATCGGAGACCTTATATATATATGCACCACTCGCCCATCGTTTGGGTTTGTATAACATAAAAACCAAACTTGAAGATTTAGGTTTAAAATACACTGAACCAGAAGTTTACAAAGATATTGTCAGTAAAATTAAAGAAACAAAAGAAGAGCAAGATACTTACATAAAAGATATTTCAGATGTTTTAAAAGCATCTTTAGATCTCGAAGGCGTCGATTATATTATAAAAGGTCGCCCAAAATCAATTTATTCTATACGCAGAAAAATGTTGGCTCAAAATGTAAGTTTCGACGAAGTTTATGACAAGTTTGCACTTAGAATAGTTTATAAAGCCAATCCGCACGACGAAAAGTTTATTGCCTGGAAAGTTTATTCGATAGTTACAGACCATTATCGACCAAGCCCAAGCCGATTGCGAGATTGGATTTCGTCGCCAAAATCTACTGGTTATGAGGCCTTGCACATTACGGTTATGGGACCAAAAGGACGTTGGGTTGAAATTCAGGTTCGAAGTGAACGAATGGACGAAATTGCCGAAAAAGGTTATGCCGCTCATTACAAATACAAAAATGGTGCAACCGAGGAAAATGGACTTGATGTATGGCTAAATTTATTGAAAGAGGCACTCGAAAATTCCGAAAGTAATGCAGTCGATTTTGTCGAAGATTTCAAAATGAATTTGTATGCCAAAGAAATTTATATTTTTACTCCAAAAGGCGAAATAAAATCTTTGCCAAAAGGTGCAACTTCACTCGATTTCGCCTTTAGTATTCATTCTGATATTGGCATTCGAACTCGTGGCACTCGCGTTAACGGAAAATTAGTACCGTTAAATTATGAATTAAAAAGTGGCGATCAAGTCGAAATTATTACGGCAACCAATCAAAAACCGACTTTGCATTGGTTAGATTATGTTACAACATCGAGAGCTAAAACCAAAATTAGAAATGTTCTTAACGAAAATACTAAAAAAATTGCCGAAGACGGAAAAGAGTTATTAACCCGAAAGTTAAAACAGCTTAAAGTAACTTTAAATGAAACTTCGGTTAACGAAATGGTTAACTTTTTTAAGTTAAAAACCAGTTTAGATTTATTTTACCGTGTTGGAGTCGGAGCAATCGAAAACCAACAACTTAAAGAATATGCTGCTCAAAAAAGCAATACTTTGATGAATTTTTTCAAGAACAAAATCAAACGTTCTTCGCCAAATACTGCCGATCCAGATATACACAAGCAAATTATTAGCAGTAATTTTGATATGCTCGTTTTTGGTGCTGAACAAGACAAACTTGATTATAAATTATCGACTTGTTGTAACCCAATTCCTGGAGACGAAGTTTTTGGATTTGTAACTATTAATGAAGGAATAAAAGTTCACAAACGCGATTGTCCAAATTCAATTTCTATGCAATCTAATTATGCTTATAGAATTATGTTAGCTAAATGGATAGATTCTTCTCAACAAGAATTTAAAGCAATCTTGAAAATTATGGGAATGGATACTTTGGGCTTAACCAACGAATTGACCAAAGTAATTTCGAATAATATGCACGTAAACATTCAAAGTATTTCACTTTCTGGCGATGCGGGAATTTTTGAAGGTCAAGTTGCAGTAATTGTTCAAAATAATAATGTACTGAAAAAACTAATCGACAATATCAAGCAAATTGATGGTGTCGAAAAGGTTACACGGGTTTATAGTTAAAAAGTTGTAGGTTGTGAGTTGTGGGTTGTAGGTTGAGAGTTCTTAGTTGTGATTTAATAAATGTTGAAATAAATTTTTGAAATAAAAATTAATTTTTAAAGTTTATTTTTGAAGTTGATTTTTGAAGTTGATTTTTGAATTTGACATTTAGATTTGCTGTTTGAAGTTGATATTTGAGATTGAAATTGAAATTGACTTTTGAAATTGAGATTGACTTTTGATATTGTAATTGTAATTGATTATATTTGCCAAATATGACACTAATATCAGTTGATAACAGCAAAAATCAAGAAATAGTAAAAAATGTTTTTACAAATTATCTTGAGTTAAAAGGACATAGAAAAACGCCAGAACGCTATGCAATTCTGCAAGAAATCTACGCAAGTCAAGAACATTTTGACATCGAAGAATTGTATGTCAAAATGAAAAACAAGAATTATCGGGTTTCTCGAGCCACTTTGTACAACACAATCGAATTGCTTTTGGATTGTGCTTTGGTCAGAAAACACCAATTTGGTCACAATCAAGCGCATTACGAAAAATCTTATTTCGATAAGAATCACGATCATATAATAATGACCGATTCTGGCGATGTAATCGAATTTTGTGATCCAAGAATTCAAAATATCAAAAAAACCATCGAAGATATTTTTGATATAGATATTCATAATCACTCACTTTATTTTTATGGGACGAAGAAAAAAAGTAACTTAACTAATGAAGAAAAAATTATAACAAATATAGCTAACTAAACCAAAAAGGTTATGTTCCAAAAAGTTGTGAGTTTTCATAATTTAATTAGTGATTTGTCATTGCCTCGCCAGTTCGCTCTTTTATGCTCGGGTTCGACGATAGGATAAATCATATTATTTGCAAATTTTATGTGATTTCTACAATCGTCAAAATGACAAAAAGAAGTTTTAATTTAATAAAATAATGGGTTTGGAATACCAACACTATTCAAGATCAAAACCACCAAAAACAATAAACAATAAACAAGATTTAAGATGACCGTAGATTTATTACTAGGATTACAATGGGGCGACGAAGGAAAAGGCAAAATTGTCGATGTATTGACTTCTAAATACGATATTATTGCTCGTTTTCAAGGTGGTCCAAATGCAGGTCATACTTTAGAATTCGACGGAATAAAACACGTTTTGAGAACTATTCCTTCTGGAATTTTCCACGATAACAATATTAATGTAATAGGAAACGGCGTTGTTATTGATCCAGTTGTTTTTAAATCAGAAGTCGATGGTTTGGCCAAATTTAATCTGGATTTGAAGTCTAAATTGATAATTTCTCGTAAAGCACATTTAATTCTTCCAACCCACAGATTACTTGATGCAGCATCTGAAGCATCGAAAGGAAAAGCCAAAATTGGTTCTACTCTTAAAGGAATTGGCCCAACTTATATGGACAAAACTGGTCGGAACGGAATTCGTGTTGGCGATATCGAAATGCCAGATTTCAATGAAAAATATCGTGCTTTGGCTAACAAACACGAAGAAATGATTAAGTTCTATGATGTTGCCATTCAATATAATCTATCAGAATTAGAAACTGAGTTTTTTAATGCAATTGAAGAATTAAAAAAACTAGATTTTATAGATTCAGAAGAATATTTGCACCAAGCACAAAAATCAGGAAAATCTATTCTTTGCGAAGGCGCACAAGGCTCACTGCTTGATGTAGATTTTGGAACTTATCCGTTCGTAACCTCATCTAACACAACAGCAGCTGGAGCTTGCACTGGTTTAGGAATTGCCCCAAACAAAATAAAAGAAGTTTACGGAATTTTCAAAGCTTATACAACTCGTGTTGGTTCTGGCCCTTTTCCAACCGAAGATTTTGAAGAAGCTGGCAATGTTATGGCAAAAGTCGGCAACGAATTTGGCAGTGTAACTGGCAGAAAACGCCGTTGTGGTTGGTTAGATTTGGTTGCACTGAAATATGCAATTAGAATAAATGGTGTAACCCAATTAATGATGATGAAAGGCGATGTTTTATCGGGTTTCGAAACATTAAAAATTGCAACATCATACAACTATAAAGGCACAGAAATCGATCATTTGCCATATAATATTGAAGAAGAAAATGTATCGCCTGTTTACACAGAATTTAAAGGTTGGCAAGCAGATTTGACTGGAATGACAAACTACGAACAATTGCCAATTGAATTAAAAAAATACATTGAATTTATAGAAAAAGAAGTCGAAGTTCCAATAAAAATAGTTTCGGTTGGTCCAGATAGAAAACAAACTATTTTGAAGTAGACTTATTAAAATGACTAAAAGCCATTAGTTTTTTAAATTTATAATGGCTTTTTTTCTTTAAGAACATTGCTTACTTTATTTCAAAAACTGAACTTTCAATTAGTTAAATTGTGATTTTTACAAATCCTTCACCTTTAACTACTTTTAATTCGGTTTTGTTTTTGCCATAAAGTTGGTCAGCAATTTTGTAATTTCCATTTTTAATTTTCCAAGATTCTAAAATTTCAGCAGGAATTTTTAATTCAAAAATCGATTTAGTCAACCAAGAAAAATTGGTAACAACAATTAATTTTTGTTTTAGACCAACGAACAAAACTATAAATTCCAGAATAGTAGCCTTGAGATTTGTCCTTATTTGGGGTTTAAATTTCCTTAAATTTACCCATTAATACTGGACTTTTTATTGAAAAATTCAATAGTCGCTTGTAAAAATCGCACAAATTTTGTTCGGATTGACTTAATTGTCAACTATCAAATTTTCC
>JAYVBR010000422.1:0-2603 GCA_043750395.1 Bacteroidota bacterium
CATTCACGCACTTTTAGAAGGTTTACCTGTTAGTCATCACAGCGATTTGGCAGTTGGAATTGCGATTCATCATTTGCCGATTGCGATTATTTTGACAACTTTTTTTATCAATTCTGGGTTGAATAAAATGGCTATTTTTTTGTTTATGGTGACATTTGCAATAATGACACCACTTGGAACAATTTTGTCTGATTTCCTTCCAATTCTAAATATATATTATTCAGAAATCACTGCAATTGTTATTGGAATTTTATTTCATATTTCTTCTACAATTATTTTTGAAAGTAGCGAAGGTCATAAATTTAATATTGCTAAAATTTCAATGATAATTTTCGGGATTTTATTGGCTTATTTTATTTAGAAAAATATGCAAATTATCTAATTAACAAATTTTCTTTTTCTCTAATTAAACCTATATTTGCATTCTTGAAAATTACAAAAACAAAAAATGAAAATATCATACAATTGGTTAAAACAATTCATTAAAATAGATTGGAAATCAGACGAAACTTCATCATTACTCACAGATTTGGGACTTGAAGTCGAAATTGTCGAGAAATATCAATCTGTAAAAGGCGGATTAGAAGGCATTGTTGTAGGTCACGTTTTGACTTGTGAACAACACCCAAATGCCGACAGATTAAAAGTTACAACAGTTGATATTGGCGATTTAAATCCAATTCAGATTGTTTGTGGAGCAAGTAACATAACTGCTGGACAAAAAGTGCCAGTTGCAACAATTGGGACAGTTTTGTATGACAAAAACGCAGAATCATTTGTAATCAAAAAAGGTAAAATTCGAGATATCGAAAGCCACGGAATGATTTGTGCAGAAGACGAATTAGGTCTGGGAACTAGCCATGAAGGAATAATGGTTTTGGATTCAAAATTAAAACCTGGCACTTTAGCATCGACAGTTTTTAATATTGAAAATGACGAAATTTTCGAAATTGGATTGACACCAAATCGAGCTGATGCAATGTCTCATTTAGGAACAGCTCGAGATTTAAAAGCTGGAATGTTGCAAAAAGGTGTGAATGTTGAATTCATTACTCCATCGGTAAGTAATTTTAGAGTCGATAAACGAACTTTAAAACTCGATGTCGATGTTCAAGACACCAAACTTTGTCCAAGATATTGTGGTGTTACCATTTCTGGAATTACTGTCAAACCATCGCCAGATTGGTTGCAAAATCGTCTGAAATCAATAGGAATAAATCCAAAGAACAATATTGTCGATGTAACCAATTATGTTTTGCACGAATTGGGGCAACCGCTTCACGCATTTGATGCCAATAAAATTTCTGGAAAAATTATCGTAAAAACTTTAAAATCTGGAACAAAATTTACGACTCTTGACGATGTTGAACGCATTTTGCACGAAGAAGATTTAATGATTTGCGATACCAATGGTCCGATGTGTATTGCTGGTGTTTTTGGCGGAAAAAATTCTGGAGTTTCAGAAAATACGAATTCAATTTTTTTGGAAAGTGCTTATTTTAATCCAGTTAGCATTCGAAAAACTGCCAAAAGACATTCATTAAGTACTGATGCTTCGTTTAGATTTGAACGTGGAATTGATCCTGCAATTACCGAATATGCTTTGAAACGTGCGGCACTTTTAATTCAAGAAGTTGCAGGTGGCGAAATCACGATGGATATTGTTGATATTTATCAGAAAAAAATTGAGGATTTTCCAGTTTTTTTAAATTTCGAAAAAACTAGAAAATTAATTGGTCAAGATATACCAAAAGAAACCATAAAGAAAATTTTAGCATCGTTAGATATAAAAATTACAAGTGTTTCTGACGCTGGTTTGGGTTTAATAATTCCATCTTATCGAGTTGATGTGCAACGTGAAGTCGATGTTGTCGAAGAAATTTTGAGAGTTTATGGATACAATAACATAAGTTTTTCTAAAAAATTGAATGCTACGGTTGCCAATTCTGCTCGAACTGAAGATTATAAAATTCAAAATATTATTGCTAATCAATTGAATTCGTTTGGATTTAATGAAATGATGTCGAATTCGTTGACAACTGCACAATATGCAAAATTATCCGAATTATTGAAAGACGAAAACAATGTAACGATGCTCAATCCGTTGAGTAACGATTTGGCAACAATGCGACAATCGTTGTTGTTTTCTGGTTTAGAAGCGGTTTCATATAATATTAATCGTCGAAATTCTGATTTGAAATTATTCGAATTCGGAAAAACATATCACAATTACGACAATTTTTATACCGAAATTAAACATTTGTCATTGTTTTTAACTGGAAACAGAAACGATGAATCTTGGACAAATGCTCAAAAACCTTCAGATTTTTTTTTATTTAAAGGATATGTTCAATCGGTTTTTGATAGATTGGGAATAAATAAAACCAAAAATCAACCATTTGTAAATGATGTTTTTGCCGAAGGAATAGCGTTTTCGGTTGGAAATGATGTTTTGGTAGAATTTGGAACCGTTAAAAAATCGATTCTGAAAAATTTCGATATCAAACAAGAAGTTTTTTATGCCGATTTTAATTGGTCAGCAATTTTGAAACTGATTTCTAATAAAATCAAGTTTGTAGAAATTCCAAAATATCCAGAAGTTC
>JAYVBR010000423.1:0-2600 GCA_043750395.1 Bacteroidota bacterium
AACAGCATAAAATGCTTGTGCATCAGCAATAGTAAGTTGAGTCAATTTCAAAGAAACAATTTTGAAACCACCTTCTGTAATCATATTTAATATTCCACCAATGTGTCCGTTTTCTACACCATCTGGTTTAATCATTGTAAAAGTTCTATTCGAAGCCATTTTTTTATTTTTTATATTTTGTGCAAAAGTAAGTAAAATAATTAGAAATATATTGAAGAAGGTTCAAAAAAAATATTGCTGAATTTAAAAATTAAATAAATTTACATCAAGATTATTTTAAACTCATTGTTTAATGGTTTTAGTTCCGAAATCAATTTTTCAATCAACTTTTCGCCATTATCAATATAAAATTCTGTAAAATTAGCTTGGCGTTCCTGCAAACTTTGGTTTGGAAACAATTCGTTTTGCAAATTGGTTATTCTTTCTAAATCGTCTGATAGAATTCTTTGTTGGGCTTTCAATAATCGTTTTTCGAGATTTTCTAAACCTCTTATTTGCTTAACTTCTTGCGCTTTTACGGCTCCAACAAATGATTTATCAGTTTGTTTTGCAATGTTGTATAGATTCTCGAATTGCTTTAGCAAATGTTTTTTTTGAGTTGTAAAATCAATTGCAATTGCGGATTTTTTAATTGTTTGAGATTTTAATAATAGGTTTTGTTTTTGGAATAAATCTTGCCAAGACAAATCGAGTTTTTTTAATTTATTTATCTGTTTCTCATTTGCGATTAGCGCAGAATTTCGAAGCAATAATATTGGAAACGTTATTTTATGATGCTCAAAAGTCGATTTTAATTCTAACCAATAGGCAATTTCGCCGCCACCACCAATATAGCAAAGATTGGGTAAAATAACTTCTTGATATAACGGTCGCAAAATTACATTTGGACTGAATCGTTCCGGATAATTTGCTAGTTCTATAAGAAATTCAGCTTCAGAGAATTCGGTTTTAGTATTGTTAATTTTATAAATGCCATTTTCGAAGATTATTCTCTCTCGAAGATTATCCAGAATGTAAAACAAATTTATTTCTCGAGGATTGACTTGAATTGAATAATCTTTAAGTTCAGCAATAGTATCATTAACTTTCGAAAACGATTTTTGATGTAATAATTCATCCTTTATATAAGGTATAAAAATCGATTTTAAATTTCGATTATCAGCATCAAGAATGACTAACCCATATTTTCCAAACAATTCATTGGCCAAGAAACGAGTTGCATCAGCCAAATTAAAATGTTTTAAATAAGATTGCTCGAATAAATTTTTAATATAATTGGCATTGTTTCCAGAGCCTAATTCTTTTGCGAATATTTCGAAAACATCTTTTAAACCTTTAGTTGATAATCGACCAACTGGACCAGAACTTTGTTTATTCCAACGAAATTTTTTGCCTTTGAAATTAAAATAGTTAATTTCATCAAAATCGTGGTCTTCGGTTGCCATCCAATAAAAAGGCACAAAATTATGGTTTGGATATTTAGCTTTCAATTCATTACATAAATTAATAGTCGAAATTATTTTATACAAAAAATACAATGGACCAGTAAATAAATTCAATTGATGACCTGTTGTTATAGTGAAAGTATTGTCATTAAATAATGAAGTAATATTTTGTTTAGTCAAATCAGAAGCATCTATATCTTGATATTGATTTTCTAAAGTTTTAACTAATATTGTTCTTTTAGAATAGTCTAAATCATTATAATTTAGAGCTTTTTCTTGAATTTGTCCCGAAGTTTCGGGATCAAAATTTTCAAGTTTTGGATACCGATTATACGAAGGTTTTAAATCTTCTTTTTCATTTAAATAATCAATTATTATTGATGTGAAATATCCAGAATCTTGATAAGTGATTAAGTCGTTTGGCATTTTACAGGTGTATTGAAGAACAAAAATACGAAAAATAAAGTTTTAGGCAGGTTATGTATGCTTTCTAAATTTAATTAAAAAAAAGTTAAATTTAGAATTTATAGCACAGTATTTGTCATTTTTTGTAAAACAATTTAAAAACGAAGAAAATGTTTAATTCAAACCATTACTCAAAAAAACACTACGCCAAAATTCGGTGTGATATATCTTCGTGGATTTTCTCAATACTAAACTATATTTTTTTTTATGTGAAAAGCCCGAAGGAAATTACTTTCGGGCTTTTTTTATTCTAGACATCTCAAAAAAATCAACCGAAAAACACGAATTCAATTTATCGATTTACATAAAATGTTATCAAACTGTTGTGACTTTAACCCAGATTACGCATTAGAAATCTACTACAAACAATTTTTACTGCAAAATTTGGCACTTACTCATTTTTTAGAACTTAACATATAACATAAGTCTTCATTCTAAAAAACTCCGTGAGCCCCAAATTTTATTGTAAAAATCGTTTTCATAACGAATCCTAATACGTAATCTGGGTTTAAATAAGCAATAAATTTTGATTAAAAACTAAATTTAAAAATTTATAGTGCTTTATGGACAACAATAATTTGGCAGATTCATTCGATTTATCTCGATTGAAAACTGCCAGACGCAAAAAACAATTAGAAAAAAAAGATTTCGAAAAACAACTCATTCAACTTTCAAAAACCGAAAAGAAAC
>JAYVBR010000424.1:0-2600 GCA_043750395.1 Bacteroidota bacterium
CCAGTAGTTGTTGAATTGAAATGTTTGCCATTAAAAAAATCTTGCGAAGCTTTTATAGATTCATTTAACAAAATTTTAGAAATATCATTTTTATAAAAAGCTTCTACATTATTTGGTTTGACAGCATTATTTGTTGAGAATAAACCCGCTGGAAAACCAATTTTAGCTGTACGAATGTCTTTTTCAAGGTTTTTAACGAACTCGTTTGCAGTAAAATTCACCGCACTTGTGACTTGGGTTCCATTATTGGCTACAAAAGCATTTCTGTAAGATGAATTCCAATCAGAAACGATTAAATTGATGTTAGTCTTGATTTTGTTCGAAACATCATTCAAATATTTTTTGTAATTTACTGAATTAGAATTTGTAACATAAAATGCAATAATTTCAGTATCATTTGCTCCAAGACCATTAATTAAATAATCTATTGCAGGCAAACCTTGTCTTTTAAATTGAGATAAAACTCCCAAGTTGTAAATTCCCGAAGATATATTTGCATTAATTCCAGCAACATCTGTTGGATAAGTATTAGTAGCTTCTTTGAAACTAATTTCTTCGTCTTTACCAAAACTATACATTGCTACATATTGATAAGCTTTGTAAGCTTCAACCCAAGAAGTTCTCAATGTCAACAAGTTAGCTTCGGTTGGTGTTGTTGTAAAAGTGTTTGAGTTTGCAACAACAAGGTTCATTTTAGATTGAAAGTTAACGTAACTAGGCACGATAATATTATCTGCCCAATTGGTCAAAAGTGTTGTTCTTAATGAACTATTGTCATCTAAAACAGGTTCATCTTCGCTTTTAGAACAAGCAATAACGATTAAAAACAAGAAACATATTGAAATTATTTTTTTCATATTGAGAATTATTATTTTGCAAAAATACAAATTATTTTTACTTATCTGTATTTATTCTAAATAAGTTTAATTAAACAATTGTTATTTTTTATTAAATTAATTCGCAACAGCAGCTTGAGCAACTGTAAAACCAAATTTTGTTGCAATTTGAGTTGAAATTGCATCTAATTTTGGAGATAAATTATCAATATCCCAAAGACCATTGGTGCCGCTTGTTAATGAAGTCAACATTGCATCAACTTCTGATTTAGTAAAATAAGGGTTGTTAGTTCCTGGTTTGTTTGTAAAACGCAAAGACTGAATAAAACCATAACCTTCTGACAAATCGTGAAATGCTGCTGCGCCATTACTATTAACGTCTGTTAATTTTGTTTTGCCAACTTGCATATAAAAAACAGAACGAACAGCAACAACTAGTGCTAGTTTTTCTTTTAGAATTGCAATTTGCGCATCGCGAGATGCGTAATCATTGGCAACAATTGCTGCACGACCTTTTCTAAAAGCTAATGAAATAGATGCTTTTATTGTATTAAAATCAGTATCAGCATTAACTTTTGTGATGTATTCTGAAAGAAATAAATTTTCAGATGCACCAAAAACATAACCATAAGCTTCGTCCCAAGTATGTTCCATTTTGGTGTAATTGGTTGTTCCGTCTAATGTTTTGTTTGTGTTATTTTCTTTATTTGTAGCTTCATCTAATTTGTTTAAACTTAAATAATTATTAACTACTTGATCAAGAAAAACAGCTCCGATTGCACTTTTCAAAAAAACCTGAACTGGCTCTAAACCATTTGCAGAAAAATATCTTGTTGAAGTTCCAGTTCCATATTTACCTGCAACTCCGATAGAAGCAGCATTACCTTGGCTAGCTGTATTTAGACTTACAAAATTAGTTTCGAACGAACTTCTCATAGCAGATTGTTCAGTAATTGTTCCACCACCTTGTAGTAACCCAAAATAATCTTTAGATGCTGCGGTTTTATCTTTCAATTGTTTTCCAGGAGTGTTTAACGCTACATTTGTAAAAGGATTGTTCGCATTTACAAACATATTTTGTAGTTTTAAATTATCAACAATTAAACTAGAACTAGCTTGTGTTTTTACATAATTACTGATTTCATCAAGCATAAAAAGCCTTGTTGTTTGTCCAGAAAAATCGACAGAAGTGTTACTGTTTCTAGTGAACAAATAAGTTTCTGGAACTACATAATCGAATTTTGGGTCAACAACAATTATTTCTTCGTCTTTTGAACAAGAAGTTATTAATGAAGAAATTGAAATTAATACAAAAAATATTGATTTTTGAATTTTCATTTTATATTTATTTAGAATGATTAAGAATAATTTCTGCAAATATAAAACTAAAAATTAGAAAAACAATATTTATTTAGATTAATTATAAATAAAAAAATAATTGTAAATAATTAGGTTATATAATTTGGTTATAGTGTAGTTTAAAAACTACTTATGTTTAACCATTTTAAAAGTTTCGGAACTTGGTTTGCCCAATTGTTTTCCAGAAATTGATATATTAAGGTTCAAACTATCTATTAGTTTGTATAATATTAAACTAGGATAATCGTGTTTTGGGTTTTCGAACTTCAATTCGTTTTCTTCAGTTTCTTGATAATTAAAAGTAGTTGGCAAGTTTTGATTTTCGCCTTTTATTGTAGCTACATATTTTAAAACACCATTATCTTCGACCAAATCGATTGTTTCGTTGTGAATAGTATCTTTTTT
>JAYVBR010000425.1:0-2598 GCA_043750395.1 Bacteroidota bacterium
TGTTGTCATTCCGACGAAGGAGGAATCTCATAAGTTGCTCACGTAATGTGATTCCTACTTCGTCGGAATGACAAAAGCTGTAAATAATAGAGTTAAGCCATAAATACATATATCTGTTGACTAAAGTCAACTGCAATTAATTAAATTTATAAATTAGCAGTTAGTACCAACGCTTTTTGTTTTGTTTTGAAGCCTCTGACTTTCTAGAATTGAATTTTTCGCCACTTCTGTTTGAGTTTTTTGGAACTTCTTTAACAGCATCTGGGCTTGTGCCAGTATGCCACGGATAAGGATGATCCGAAATTATTGCGACATCAACTTTAATTAATTTTTTAATATCTTTCCAATATTGGTCTTCGTCGTGACTACAAAAAGAAATTGCAACGCCACCGTTTCCGGCGCGACCAGTTCGACCAATTCTGTGAACATAAGTTTCAGGAATATTTGGCAAATCAAAATTTATTACAAACGGCAATTGGTCAATATCAATACCTCGAGCCGCAATATCAGTTGCAACCAAAACACCAACTTCTTTCTTTTTGAAAGCATCAAGAACACGTTGTCTGGCGTTTTGTGATTTGTCACCGTGTATGGCTTCGGCAGGAATATCGTGTTTCCGCAGAGCTTTAACTACATTATCGGCTCCGTGTTTGGTTCTCGAAAAAACCAAAACATCTGTAATATTTTCTTCTTTTATTAATTTATATAAAAGATTTCTTTTTTCGGTTTTATCAACAAAATAAACTCTTTGTTCTACTTTTTCGGCTGTTGATGAAACTGGCGAAACCGAAACAGTTGCTGGATCATTCAAAAACAATTGTGCCAATTCCCTAATTGCAGTTGGCATTGTTGCCGAGAAAAATAATGTTTGACGATTTTTAGGAGTTAGTTTGACAATTTTTTTTACATCGTTTACAAATCCCATATCTAACATTTGATCTGCTTCGTCTAGAACCAACGTGTGCAAATGGTCTAAATCAATAAATCCTTGTTTTACTAAATCTAACAACCGACCAGGAGTTGCGATTAAAACATCGACACCTTTGCGTAAAGTATCGACTTGATGAAGTTGCGAAACACCACCAAAAATAGTCAGTTGTGTAATGTTTGTATATTTTCCGTAATCATCAAAATTTTGACCTATTTGAACTGCAAGTTCTCTAGTTGGAGTAACAACCAAAGCACGAATTGGGTGTGCTTTTTTAGAAGAACCAATAATTCGGTGCAATTGATGAATAATTGGAATAGCAAAAGCTGCTGTTTTTCCTGTTCCGGTTTGTGCACAACCAATTAAGTCTCTTCCTGACAAAACAATCGGAATTGCTTGTTCTTGAATTGGTGTTGCTTCTATATAATTTTGTTCAAAAACGGCTCTTTGAATGCTTTTTGATAATGGTAAATCTTCGAATAACATATTTATTTGTTTAAGATTTTAAAAAATTTGAATTTAAAATCGATGTAAATATAGTCATATTAATTTAGTGTTTTTTTTAGATTTAAAAATTGACTTTAATTCTTGCAATTTTTTCATCCTCGCTAACGTTTGCTTTCATAAAATCGGTTACCAAATAACCAATTAATTTCCCAATCAAATGATTGTTTTTTTCTTCGCCTAAATCAGGGGCACCTTCGCAAATGTGTAAATAACTAGCATTTTTATGACTGGCAAAAAATGAAACAAATCTTCGTAATTCTTCAACCGAAAAACCACTCAAAGTCATAGCCGAACTGGCAATATTGGGCAAAGCATCAAGGTCGATTTCTATTCCATAAAAATCATTTTTGATAAATTCGTGAGCCGCAAACATTTCGTCATTAAAATTTTTATTTTTTCGAATGTTTATTTCATCATAAGTATTGAATCGAACTTTATCTTCCAGATTTTTTAGAATATCCAAAACATTTTTCGAAGTATAATTTTCGTGTAATCCAAAAACAAAATATTTTTTCAAAAAACCTTCTTCATACGCATACGAAAAACCATTACCCGAATGTCGACCTTCAAGAATTCTAAAATCCGAATGCGCATCGAAATTTATTGCATTTATTGGTTTCCCTTTTGCAAGCGCAGTTCCTTTAATGTTTCCGTAAGCATTGTTATGTCCACCACCAATTATTATTGGTGTTTTTCCAGCTTTTACGATCGTACATATTATATGTGTAACTTCTTTATCTATTTTCTCAACTAATAAGTTTAGTCTTTTTCTATCATCTGTAATATTAAAATCCAGATTTTCGGCTTCTTTACTTTCATTTACAAAATCTAAAGTGCCAAGAATTAATAAATTACTACCTTTACAGAACCTATTGTGTTGAATATTTGCAATGCTTTTAATAGCGCTTTCCCAAGCCGATGCTGCTCCTGGACGACCATAATTGGCTCGAATACCTATATCTTCGGCAATGCCAAGCAGAACATATTTTGCATCAGACATTTTTAAATATTGAATAATGTCATAATTCCTAGGAAAAGTTTGCATTTTCTCGCCAAATTTTACTTCGCCACTCCGGTGATTGGTAATTTTGGCTAAATCAGAAATTGTAAACGGAATTAGATGTTGCATAAAATTTAATTGAAAATCAAAAATAGCGATTTGA